>CAZREK010000289.1:0-3558 GCA_964598965.1 uncultured Bifidobacterium sp.
CGGTTGTCGGCGTCGGCCTGCTCGAGAACATCACCGCCAACCGCGCCGAACTGACGTTGGTAGCGGTGATCCTGGTGGCCGCGTTCTTGATCCTGCGCTACCGCGACCTGGCTCGCGGTCTGTTGACGATGGTGCCGGTTTGTTTGGCGGTCGGCACCTCAGCCGTGCTGGTGCGTTCGCTGGGCATCACGCTCAGCCCGCTCACCACCGTCGGCGGTCCGCTGGTGGTGGCCACGTGTGCCGAGTTCGCAGTGCTGCTGATCGATCGCTACGCGGAGGAGCGCGCGAAGGGACTGGACCCTGAGGACAGCACGAGAGTTGCCGCGGCCCGAACCGGTCGCGCCTTCTTCACGTCTGCGCTCACCACGCTCGGCGGGTTCGCCGTGCTGATGTTCTCGACGCTGCCGCTGCTCAGCGACTTCGGCATGGTCGTGACGGTCAACATCGCCGTGGCCTTGCTGGCCGCATTGGTGGTCGTGCCGCCGCTGGTGAAGTTCGCCGACCACCACGGGCTGCTGGCGATGGGGCCAGATGTCGAGCGTCAGACGCTGCGCTCGCCGCGCACGCTGGCTGCCGCGCTCGCGGGTGTCGTGCTGGTGATCGGTGGCGGCCTGATGGTGTCCAACGCAGTGAAGACCACGACGTTGGCCGCCGCCGAGGCGCGCATGACGGATGCGGTGGAATCGCCAGCCACCATCCCGCCGAGCACGACAGCTGCACCGACCAGTTCCATTGCCACCGGCGAGACGCTGCCGCCAGGCCCCGCAGAGAAGCCCGCAGGGTTGGTGGCCGGCACGTTCTACGACGCGCTGGTGGGCGCCGGTGTGGAACCGGGTGTCGCACGTTGCGCGGCTGACGACCTCGTCGCCACCACGCCGGAGACCGAGCTGATCGCGATGGGCATCGCCAGCAACCCGCGGCCGCCGGAAGTCGATCAGCTGCTGAAGGATGCCGCCACCCGCTGTGGCATCACTCAGGACCAGCTCGACGCAGCAGCGGGCTGACCGTCACTGCGATTCGTCGTCACCTCGCTGCTCACGCAGGAACTCTTCCAGCTGAGCAGCGAGGTCGTCGGCTTCGGCGAGCGTGGCTTCCATGCGCCGGTCGTACTCGCGCTCCAGCATCGCCACATAGTGCGTGGCCTGCTCGTCCTCGGCGACGGCTTCGTCGTGCAGCGTCCGCCAACGCGCCGCGTCGTCGGTCAGCGCGGCGTGGCCGGTGGGCACACCCAGCACCAGCTCGAGGTGGCGCAGCAGTGCGATGGACGCCTGCGGGTGCTTGGCGTTGCCGAGGTAGTGCGGCACGCTGACTCGCAGCGACACGGCGGGAATGCCGTACGAGTCGAGCCGCTCCTGCAACACACCGACCAGACCAGTGGGGCCCTGGTACTGCGGCCGGGCGAGGCCGAGTGCGCGCACGAGGCCGGGGTTGGTGCTGCTGCCGACCACCCTGGGCGGGCGGCTGTGCGGGATCGGCTCCGGCGACGCACCCAACGTCACCACGACCTCGCACCCCAGCTCGCGGGCGACCAGCAGGATCGTGTCGGCGTAGGTGGAGTAGCGCAGGTGTGGCTCCACCCCCGACAACACGACGACATCGTGGCTGCCGGCGGGGTTGCGCAACAGGCGGAACTCGTTGGAGGGCCAGCGGATGACCCGCTCGTCGTCGTCGTCGATCTCCACCGTCGGACGCTCCTGGGTGAAGTCGTAGAACGGGTCGGGATCGATCTCCGCGATGACGGGTGCGACCCTGGCGGTGAGCAGCGTCTCGACGGCGTCGGTGGCGACCTCGGCGATGTCGAACAGGCCGCGCAGGGCCAGCACCATGATCGGGCGATGAAGAGGGACGACCTCCTCGAAGGAGGTGGTCAGCAGCTTCAAGCGAGTGCTCCCACCACATGGTCGATGCACTTGGTGAGGCGCAGCACGTCGTCGGGCTCGATCGCCGGGAACATCGCGATGCGCAGCTGGTTGCGGCCGAGCTTGCGGTAGCTGTCGGTGTCAACGATGCCGTTGGCGCGCAGCGCGACGTTGACGTCGTGCGCTTCGACGCCGGTGAGGTCGATGGCGCCCACGACGTGCGAGCGCTGCATTGCGTCGGTGACGAACGGGGTGGCGTACGACGAAGCAGCTGCCCAGCCGTAGAGGTGCTCGGCCGACTGGAAGCTGCGGTCGATGCACCAGTCCAGCCCGCCGTTGGCGAGCATCCACTTGATCTGCTCGTCGAGCAGTACCAGCGTGCCCACGGCGGGTGTGTTGTACGTCTGGTTGGCAACCGAATTGTCGAGCGCGAGGTTGAGATCCAGCGACGCCGGGCGCCAGCGATCCGAGTGACCGATCTCGCGGATGCGCTCCACAGCGGCGGGCGAGCATGCCGCCAACCACAGGCCGCCGTCACCGGCGAAGCACTTCTGCGGAGCGAAGTAGTACACGTCGACCTCGTCGCGCAGCCACGGCAGGCCACCGGCGGCGGAGGTGGCGTCGACCACCACCAACGCGTCGCCTTCGGGCCGGGTGAGGTGCATGGAGACGCCGGTCGACGTTTCGTTGTGAGTGAGAGCGACGACATCGACACCCTCGGCGGCAGGCTGAATGGCGGGGTGGCTGCCGGGCTCGCTCTTCACGACCACTGGCGCGCCGATGTGCGGCGCAGCCGCGGCAGCGTCGGCGAACTTGGACGAGAACTCGCCGAACACGTAGTGCTGGCTGCGCTCGCGGACAAGGCCGAAGGTGGCAGCGTCCCAGAACAGCGTGCTGCCGCCGTTGCCCAGGACGATCTCCCAGTCCTTGGGCAGGTTGAACAAGGCCTTCAGACCGTCGCGCACGGAACCGACGAGGTGCTTGACCGGGGCCTGACGGTGGGAGGTGCCCAGCAAGTTGTGGTTGGCCGCAGTGAGCGCCGCCACCTGCTCGGGTCGCACCTTGGAGGGGCCGCAACCGAAGCGTCCGTCGGACGGCAGGAGGTCGGCGGGGATCTTGATGGTGCTCGGATCGGTGGTCACGTCAACAGTCTCATCCCTGTGATGCATGCGGACAAAGAGGAGCGTACGAAATCTCCACGGGGCCACGCAGGGTGCCTCCCGTAGACTCGGGGCGAACGAAAGGCCCCCACCGTGAAGCGCACCTCAGCCCGTCTCGCCGCCATTGCCGAATCCGCCACACTGGCCGTCGATGCCAAGGCCAAGGCCTTGCAGGCCAAGGGCGAGAACGTCATCGGCTTCGGTGCCGGCGAACCCGACTTCCCGACGCCGGAGAACATCGTCGAGGTGGCGGTGCGCGCCTGCCGCGACCCGAAGATGCACAAGTATTCGCCGGCCGCGGGTCTGCCCGCGTTGCGCGAGGCCATCGCCGCGAAGACGCTGCGCGACAGCGGGTTCTCCTGCCAGGCCAGCCAGGTGCTGGTCACCAACGGTGGCAAGCACGCGGTGTTCACCGCTTTCGCCGCGCTGTGTGACCCGGGCGACGAGGTCATCTGCCCGGCCCCGTACTGGACCACCTACCCCGAGGCCATCACTCTCGCCGGTGGTGTGCCCGTCGTGGTGGACACGGACGAGACCAC
>CAZREK010000290.1:0-3558 GCA_964598965.1 uncultured Bifidobacterium sp.
AGTTGCTGCAGCAGTGGTGTTCGCGGTGGTGGGCACCGCCATCGCCGGCTTGTGGTGGTGCTGGATTCGCTACCGAGCCCGCAGCGTGCTGGCCACGATCATCGCTCACATCGCCTCCAACTCGGTTGCCTACACCATCGCCTACGCGGTCGGCGGCTGAGCCGTGCCCGTTAGCGTGGAGGCGATGGATCGCCCGATCGGGATGTTCGACAGTGGCTTCGGCGGCTTGACCGTCGCGCGCGCGGTCATCGACCTGCTGCCCAGCGAGCACCTCGTCTACATCGGCGACACCGGTCGCTACCCCTACGGCCCGCGTCCGCAGAGCGAGGTGCGCGAGTTCGCCCATCAGCTGGCCTGGAGCCTGGTGAAGGATTACGACGTCAAGGCGGTCGTGGTGGCCTGCAACACCGCCGCCGCGGCCGCGCTGCACGAGCTGGAAACCGAGATCCCTGTCCCCGTGATCGACGTGGTCGCACCGGGCACGCGTGCGCTGGTCCGCGCCACCCACACCGGGCGCGTCGGCGTCATCGGCACGGTGGGCACCATCGGTTCCGGCGCGTACGAACGCGAGGTCGCCGAACTGGGCGTCGATGTGCACCTCACGGCCGCCGCCTGCCCCGGCTTCGTGGAGTTCGTGGAGCGCGGTCAGACCAGCGGCCCGGAGATCGAGATCCTCGCCGACCGCCTGCTGGCTCCGGTGAAGGACGCCGGCGTCGATGCGCTGCTGCTGGGCTGCACCCATTACCCGTACCTGGCCCATGTGATCGCCGACGTGATGGGCCCGGATGTGCGGCTGGTGAGCAGCGCCGACGAGACCGCGCTGGTGGTGCGCGACGAGCTCGCACGCCTCGGCCTGTTGCGGTCCGCGCAGGCCGCTGCTGCGGAGCCTGCCGAGCATCGCTTCTTGTCCAGCGGCGACATCTCCTGGTTCGCCGACCTCGGTGGTCGCTTGCTGGGGCCCGAGCTGCGCGATGCCGAGCAGTGGCACCACGATCTCTGAAACTCCTCTGACCCGAACCCGTCTGAAAGGACACCCACCATGCCCCGCCCCGATGGCCGCGCCGCCGACGAACTGCGCCCGATCAGCTTCGAGCGTGATTACACGGAGATGGCCGCCGGCAGCGTGCTGGTCACCTTCGGCAAGACCCGAGTGCTGTGCACCGCCAGCATCGACGAGAACGTCCCGCGCTGGATGAAGAACTCGGGCAAGGGCTGGGTGACCGCCGAGTACTCGATGCTGCCCGGCGCTTCACCCGAGCGCATCGACCGCGAAGCCGCCAAGGGCAAGCAGAGCGGGCGCACCGTCGAGATCCAGCGCCTCATCGGCCGTTCGCTGCGCGCCGCCTGTGACATGAAGCTGCTGGGTGAGCGCCAGATCATCGTCGACTGCGACGTGCTGCAGGCCGACGGTGGCACCCGCACGGCCAGCATCTGCGGTGGCTACCTAGCGCTGCACGACGCGCTCACCCGGTTGGTGCAGTTGAAGGAGATCAAGCAACACCCGCTGCACTCGTACTGCGCGGCCATCAGCGTGGGCATCGTCAACGGCCAGCCGGTGCTGGACCTGCCGTATGTGGAGGACTCCACCGCCGAGGTGGACATGAACGTGGTGGTGCTGGGCCAGCCCGGCGCGGCGCCCAAGTTCGTGGAGGTGCAGGGCACCGCCGAGGGTCAGGCGTTCAGCCGCGAGGAGCTGGATCAGCTGCTCGGTTTGGCCACCGGTGGCCTGGCGCAGATCATCGACCTGCAGGCCGCGCAAGTGGCCACCCCGCCCGCACCGCGCCTGCTGGGTCGCTGATGGGCGAGTTGCCGACGCTGGTGTGCGCCTCGGCCAACCCGCACAAGGTGGCCGAGATCGCCCAGATCCTGGACGGCGTGGTGTACCTGATGCCGCGTCCGGACGGGGTGCCCGACGTGGTGGAGGACGCCGGGACGCTGGAGGGCAACGCACGCCTGAAGGCAGCCGCGATCTGCGCGGCCAGTGGACTGCCCGCCGTCAGCGACGACACGGGTCTGTTCATCGACGCGCTGGACGGCGAGCCGGGCGTGGAGACGGCGTACTACGCCGGACCCAACGCCACCTATGCGGAGAACCGGGCGAAGACACTGGCTGCGCTGGACGGAGTCGCGGATCGCGGTGCCGAGTTCCGCACCGTCGTGATGGTGGTGTGGCCCGATGGCAGCGAGCTGTGCGTACAAGGCGTGTGCCGCGGCTCCATCGCCACCGAGGAACGCGGTGATCGCGGTTTCGGCTACGACCCGCTGTTCATCGCCGACGAGGGTGCCGACGGTTCACCGAACACGCGCACCTTCAGCGAGATGACCGACGAGGAGAAGAACGCGATCAGCCACCGCGGTCGCGCGTTCAACGCGTTGGTGCAGGCCCTGCGCACGCGGGCAACCTTCGACGCCGGCTGAGGCTCTGGTGTGACGTGGATCGGCCCGTGTCTCACCTCATCTCGACGAGCGCGCTGGACGTCGCGTTCGTGGAAGGGGTCGCAGCGGAGCTGCCACGGCTGGCCCGAATCGCGCGGCTGATGACCGGCGATGCTCACGCGGCCGACGAGATGGTGGCCGAGGCCGTGGCGCGAGCCCTGCCGCGTTGGCGCGCCGGTGAAGTCAACGACCTGCCCGCGTATCTGCGGCGCGTGTTGGTGAACCTGGTCCGCCGTCGATGGCGCCGCAATGCGTTGTCGCGGCGGCGGGACCATGTTGGGCTCGACTGGCTGCCGGTGAGCGACGACCCGGCGACGGCGGGGGCGGAGCGTGATCGCATGCTGCGCGCGGTCGCCGGGCTGCCCCCACGGCGGCGGGCCGTGGTGGTGCTGCGCTTCTACGACGACCTCACCGAGGAGCGCATCGCGACGGTGCTCGGCATCACCGTGGGCACGGTGAAGTCGACGTTGTCTCGCGCGCTAGAGCAACTTCGCGCCGACCTCGGGACTCTGGACGTGTCATGAGCGACTCCTTCGGTTCCCTCCTCAGCAACGACATGGCCGCGGTCGATTCCGCACCGGTACCCGTCCCCGACACGGTGATCGATCGGGCATTGGTACTCCATCGGCGCCACGTCGCCCAGCGCCGCGCCGTCGCAGGCTCCGCGGCAGTGGTCGTGCTGCTGAGCGCGGTGATCGTGGTGTGGGCCACGCGAAGCACCAGCGGGGAGGGCCGCATCTCGAGCGCCGGTGCCACAACGTCTGCGCCGGTGGCATCCACCACAGCCACGGCCGAGACCACCACGGTCCCCGCCACCGGCGAGGGCAATCCAGGGCATCGGTTCGTCGCGCTGCCTCCCAATCCGCGCGGAGCGGTGACACGAGCGGCCGTGGTCTGGACCGGCACCGAGGCCTGGGCAGTCGGTGGGGAAGGCTCCACCGTGGCCGCCGGCATCGATGCCTACAACCCGGCGACGCAGCAGTGGCGCGTGGTGTCGGCCGACGTGCCGGTGCCCGGCGAACCGCTGGTGATCGCCGCAGACTCGACGGTCGTGCTGCTCGGCCGCGACGGTGCGCGAGTCGCGGTGTTCCAGGCCGGGGCCGACTACCCGGCGCTGGTGGC
>CAZREK010000291.1:0-3539 GCA_964598965.1 uncultured Bifidobacterium sp.
CGCCGCGAGAGATGTTCAGGCCAGGAACGGGCTGCGCGTCCACAGCTCACCCGTGTCCGTGCTGGCCGACACGCGGGGGCGGCCGCTGAGCTCGACCACCGACACCGGGCCGGGAAAGCCGCGCAGGTCGATGTCGCCGTGTGGGCTGGCGGTGATGCCCTCCGGCAGACGCTCGATCTGCATGGTGGGCAGCAGGACCTCGAACGGGCCCGCCGCGTCGCACAGGCGGGACGCCATGTTGACCGCCGAACCGATGTAGTCGTCGCCCTCGAACAGCAGCGCGTGACCGGTGGCGATGCCGACACGGAGCGACAGCGGCGCGCACACCTCGCTGGCCCGGTTCTCCAGTTCGAGTGCGAAGGCGATGCACGCCGTCTGGTCGACGGACACGATCATGCAGCCGTCACCCAGCCACTTGGCGATACGCACGCCACGCTCGCTGGCGATCTAGCGCGTGATGGTCCGGAACGCGCCGAGGATCCGCCCTGCGGCGTCATCACCGAAGGCGGCCGTGTAGTTCGTGAAACCGGAGAGGTCGACGAAGGCGAACGTGCGGGGGACACGCATTCCTCGGACTTTAGCACTGGGGCGCCGATTTCGTGAGCGCGTTCACAAGCTGTTCACACGTGCTTCGCGTGTCGCCGCGCCCGCGTGGGGAAGTAGGTTGCCGCCATGGCGCCGCGGTTCACGTACTCAGCTTGGGACGGCACGCAGAAGGGGTTCGACCTCGACGCCGACGGGCTGTTCGACGAGATCGCCGACGACCTTCTGTACCACGGTGACGTGAACAACGCCTTGCGGCGGATGATGCAGCAAGGCATGAAGGACCGCGACGGCAACCGGGTGCAGGGCCTGCGCGAGCTGATGGACAAGCTGCGCAAGGAGCGTCAGGAACGGCTGGACCGCTTCGACCTGGGTGGCGTGTACAAGGAGATCGCCGACGCGCTGGACGACATCGTCGACGAGGAACGTCACGCGATCGAGCAGGCCCAGCGGGAGGCCGAACGCAGTGGCGACGAGCGGCGTGCTCAGTCCGCTCGCGACGCCGCGGCCGAGCGCAACTTCCGCCTCGACATGCTGCCCGACGACTTGGCCGGCAAGGTCCGCGAGCTGCAGGCGTACGACTTCGAGAGCGCGGAGGCGCAGCAGCGCTTCGAGCAGTTGATGGACAAGCTGCGCCAGCAGCTGATGCAGCAGGCCGTGGACCAGATGTCGTCCGCCATGCAGAACATGACGCCGCAGGACATGCAGCGCATGAAGGACATGATGGCCGCGCTGAACGAGATGATCGAGAAGCATCTCGCCGGGGAGGACCCTGGCTTCGAGCAGTTCATGCAGCAGTACGGCGACTTCTTCCCGGAGAACCCGCAGAACCTGGAAGAACTGCTCGAGCAGATGGCGCAGCGCATGGCTGCCATGCAGCAGATGCTGAACTCGATGACGCCCGAACAGCGTGCGCAACTGCAGCAACTCAGCGAGCAGCTGATGGACGACATGGACCTGCGCTGGCAGATGGACCAGCTGGGCCAGAACCTGCAGCAGATGTTCCCGCGCATGGGGTGGGACACCTCGCGCCAGTTCAACGGCAGCGAGGGCGCTGGGTTCGAGCAGGCGATGCAGACGATGCAGGACCTCGGCGAACTCGACCGATTGGAGCAGTTGCTGCGCAACGCCACCAGCCCGGCGCAACTGGCCGAGGCCGACCTCGACCGTGTGCGCGACCTGATGGGTGACGACGCCGCGCGCTCGCTGGATCAGCTGGCGCAGATGACCAAGATGCTGGAGGAAGCTGGCCTCATCCGCCAGAAGGAAGGTCGGCTCGAGCTGACCCCCAAGGCACTGCGGCGCATCGGCAACAACGCGCTGCGCGACCTGTTCGCCAAGCTGGCCAAGGACAAGGCCGGTCGCCACCAGGTGGCGCGGGTGGGGCATGGGCACGAACGGGACTACGACACCAAGCCGTACGAATACGGCGACCCGTTCAACCTCGACCTGCAGCGCACCATCCGCAACGCGCTGCGCCGCAGCGGGCCGGGCACGCCGGTGAAGCTGTCACCGGAAGACTTCGAGATCGAGCGCACCGAGCACCTCACGCGTAGCAGCACGGTGCTGATGATCGACCTGTCGATGAGCATGGCGATGCGCGACAACTTCCTGCCGGCGAAGAAGGTGGCGATGGCGCTGCAGTCGCTGATCTCGTCGCAGTTCCCGCGCGACTTCCTCGGCCTGGTGGGGTTCAGCGAGACCGCGTACGAGCTGACGCCGCAGCAGATGCCCGAGGTCAGCTGGGACTTCGCCTACGGCACCAACATGCACATGGGTCTCACCATCGCTCGCCAGATGCTGTCGCGGCAGACCGGCACGAAGCAGATCATCATGATCACCGACGGTGAACCCACCGCGCACGTGATGAGCAACGGGCAGGTGTTCTTCAACTACCCGCCCGTGCGCGAGACGGTGGAGGCCACGCTGCGCGAGGTGATGCGCTGCACGCGCGACGGCATCCGTATCAACACGTTCATGCTCGATGCCGACCACGGCCTGCAGCACTTCGTGGAGCAGATGACGGCGATGAACAAGGGGCGGGCGTTCTTCACCAACCACGAGAACCTGGGCGACTATGTGCTGGTCGACTTCATCGAGCACAAACGCTCCATGGCGCGGGGTTCCGGCCGCCGCCGCGCCGGCTGACCCGCCCACCCCCGGTGCGAGTGCCAGCCCGCCATGCGAGTGCCAGCCGACCACCCGAGTGGCACGAGTGCGCCCGAGTGGCTGGTGACACCATGGGTGTCACCAGCCACTCGGATGACCTGGGAACCGAACTGGAGGTTGGAGGCTCTGTAGGGGTATGACGGCGCACATCGACCCCCTGATCGCGGCTCGCCAGAGCACCGCTGCGCCACGGGTGGATCGCCCGTCGGCGCCTCCGCCGGCCGCGCCAGTCGAGGAACTGCAGCCGATCGGGCTGGTGGGTGGCATCGAGGACGCCTACGCGCGGATGTACCCCGGTCTGGTTCGGCTGGCCTACCTGCTGGTGGACACTCAGGAGTTGGCGGAGGAGGCCGTGCAGGAGGCGTTCGCCCGTGCCTACCCGCGGTGGGGCACGATCGAGACACCGGCCGCCTACATGCGCACCACCGTGATCAACGCCTGCCGCAAGGTGCAGCGCCGCCGCCGCCTCGCTGGCCGCACCCCGCAGCCGGCCGTCGAGCACGCCGACCTCGGTGCCGACCACGTGGCCGACGCCGTGCGCCGCCTGCGCACGCCGATGAAGGAGGCCGTCGTGCTGCGGTACTACCTGCAACTGTCCGACGCCGAGATCGCCCGCACCCTGAAGATCGCCCCCGGCACGGTGAAGAGCACCTTGCACCGCGCTCGCCAGGAACTGAAGAAGGAGTTGTCATGACGCACGAACCGAACGACCAGTTCGACACCATGCTGTCCGACGGGCTGCGCCACCGCGCCGCTGCCGCGGGCCGCCCCAGCCGCGGGTTCAGCGACGTGCGTCGCCGTTACCGCCGCCGTCGCCAGCAGCAGGT
>CAZREK010000292.1:0-3526 GCA_964598965.1 uncultured Bifidobacterium sp.
ACTTCAACCCGCCCGGCTACGCCTCCAACGCGATCGCCAACGACCCGCGCTGGCGCGCCTGCCAGGTGCCGTCCACCAACGGTCACGGCAGCGCATCCGGCGTGGCCCGCTTGTACGCCGCGCTCACCGAACCGGGCCGGTTGGTGTCACCCGAGCTGTTGGCCGAGGCCACCCGCCCGCAGTCCAGCGGCCACTGCCCGGTGCTGGGCGAGGAAGTCACGTTCGGGCTGGGCTTCGTGCCCACCAGCGAGCGTCGCCCGCTGGGCACCAGCCCGCGAGCGTTCGGCCACTTCGGTACCGGCGGCGCGCTGGGCTTCGCCGACCCGGACCGCCGGCTGGGCTTCGGTTACGTGATGAACCACGTCATCCCCCGCTGGCAGAGCACCCGCAACCGCGCCCTCATCGACGCCCTCTACGCCTGAGCAGCGAGCCGCGGCGAGGGAAGCGCCAGCGACGAGCCGCAGGGAGGGAACAGCCGAAGCGAAGCGGAGGCCAGTCCCGACCCACCAACAGGGAATCGCCAGCGACGAGCCGCACGAGGGAGCGGCGAAAGCGAGCGCAGCGAGCGGACGCCAGTCCCGAGAATCAAGTGGGGACCAAAGTCCCTGTCGCCCGTGAGACACTTCGGCTCAGATTGTCTCAACTTCGGGGCTTGGGGGCCCCGATTCGTGTTCGGAGGGAACCACGAGATGACTGTCACCGAGAATCCGACGTACGACCAGCTGCCCAGCACGTCTCCGCTGGGCCAGCCGCTGGACTGGAAGTGGCTGCGCGGCGCCAAGAGCGAGTGGGGCGTGAAGCCCACGCCCGGCCCGCGCGGTCTGACGATGATCGACATCGCCACCGGCAGCTACGGCGAAGTGCCGGACAACCCGCAGTACCGCACCATGGCGCCGCGCGGCTGCGACGTCGACCCGGGCACCCCGGACATGGGCTACATCCTCAACAAGAAGAGCGATGTGTGGGCCGACAACGTGGTGGAGCTGTACGAAGAGGCCGTCGCTCGCCAGTGGAGCGCCACCCGCGACATCCCGTGGGGCGAGCTGCCCGAGCTGCCGAACGAGATCGAGCATGCGATCTGCCAGGTGTGCACCACGCTCACCGAGGTGGAGATGATCGCCTCCGACCTGCCGGCCAAGTGGATGTGGCGCATGAACCACGACTTCCTCGAGGCCAAGATGTTCCTCTGCACCCAGATCATGGACGAGGCCCGTCACGCCGAGGTGTTCCGCAAGCGTGCGCTGGCCAACGGCGGCGGTCTGCTGATGAGCCGTGGCGAGGGCGAGAGCATGCTGCGCACGATCATCGAGGCCAAGACCTACACCCAGGCCACGGCGCTCATGCACCTGCTGGGTGAGGGCTTCATCCTCGACATCTTCCGCATGGGCGAGCTCATCTCCCCGTCGCCGGTGGAGAAGCGCATGTTCCGCATGGCCATGCAGGACGAGGCCCGTCACGTGGCCTACGGCACCATGCACATCCGCTACGCCGTCGAGCAGGACCCCGACGTCGCCGAGGAGATCCACGAGGCGCTGGACCACGGCGAGGCTGTGCTCACCAACTTCGGCACCAACCAGGACTTCGGGACCGCCCTGGCGGTGCTGCTGGGTGGTGGCGTGGACGACATCGAGACCAAGGGCTTCCCGCTGCAGCAGGAGATGAGCCGCAAGCAGTTCACCAGCTATCTGGCCCGCTGCGAGCGCGCCGGCATCAGCCGTCTGCACCGCACCAAGTTGCCGCTCGATCTGCTCGGCATCGACCCCAACACCGTTCTGGCGAACTGAGAGGAATCACCGCGATGAACATCGACTCCGTGTCCTTCTTCCAGGCGTTGGCCGACGACATGAACCGTCGTCCCGACGACTTCTACATCCTCGGCGACTGCGATCAGAGCGCAGTGCTGGTGATGCGCCGTGACGGTGGCGACTTCGCCATCAAGATCAGCTTCGCTGTCCTGGCGTGCTCCGGTGTGCAAGAGGTGTCGGCCGCCGACGCCGACGCCAGCGGCGACTACTACCTCGACGGCCCGTTCAGTGCCTGGCAAGCGATGTTCGACAACATCCTCGCCAACGGCAAGGCCGTTGGCCGCCAGACGATCAACAGCCTTGCGCTGCTGGGCGACGAGATCCGTCTGCGTGGCACCGACCCGATGGGCGTGGACAAGTTCTCCCGCTTCAACCAGACCCTGCAGGAATACCTCGACGGCGCGGCTCGTGTTGCCGTGGCCGCGGGCTGAAAGGACCAACCCCGATGGAAGCACCGATCTGCCCCAACTGCGGCGACCCGATCACGAAGGTCGTCGACGTCCCCTACGGCTGGTGGGAATGGAACGCTGAGAAGGGCAAGTACGTCCTCACCACCGCTGCCACCCGCGTCGATGTCGCCCCCTGGGTGCACACCGGCTGCATGAAGGAACTCCGCGCGTTCCACCCGCAGAACCAGGTGACGCCGGCGTGAGCTACATGGTCCGCGAAGACAGGTGCATCGGTTGCGGTGCATGTGACTTCTCCTGCCACACGAATGCACTGACGAAGGTCGACTCGTTCTTCGGGCTCTTCCAGATCGACCCCTACACCTGCGACGACTGCAAGGTGTGTGTCGGCAAGTGCCCGGAGAACGCGATCGTCGTCGACGAGCGGTTCCCGGTGTGCAACGGGCATGGGTGCCCGTTGCACTCGGACCGTCTCGCCGGCACGGAGTGCGCTGTGTGGCAACAACTGTGCGACAACTGCGGCACGACGCTGTGGTTGGAGCCGGGGGCGGACCACTACAACTGCCCGAAGTGCGACGCACAACGCAAGGTGTCGTGCCCCAAGACCCGGCTGTTGACGACGGTTCCGCCGCCGACGGTGAAGGTCAAGGCCCACTGACGGCAGACACGAGCGGCGGGGGCACGTAGCCCCCGCACCGCTCACCCAACCACTCCGCGACTCGAATCGCGGTTCTGTCGCGCCCGTGTGCGGCCACGATCTGCGCGCCCACCGGCAGCCCGTCCGCAGTGAAGCCCACCGGAGCGGCCACCGACGGCAGGTAGGCCGAACCGATCAGCGCGGGCCACAGCTCCAGGTCGAGGTAGGCACGGTCGACCCCGTCGATCATGATCCGCCGCTCGCTCCAGTGACCTTCCTGCATGTGCGGGAAGGCGGGCAGCGCGGTCACCGGGCACAGCAGCACGTCGAACTGCTGGAAGAACTCGGCCCAGACCACGCGGTCACGCGCTCGTTGCCGGTCGCGCTCGATCCACTGCCGATGGGTGAACCCACGGTCCTCGGGCGAGCTGATCGCCAGCGCTGCCCCGATGAGGATCATCCCGTTGTGCGCTGCCGCGAGCGCGTCGATCGCGGCGCGGGCGGCGCGGTCGACGCGAGCCCCGAGCGCTTCGAGCGCGTCGGCCGCGGCGTGCAGGCCGGCCCGCACGGAGGCATCCGCGGGCAAGTCGTCGTCGTCGATCCAGGCCGCCACCCGCAACTGGCGCGGATCGTCGACCGCAGCTGCCGGAAGCCCGCCACGCCCGGGATCGGCCAAC
>CAZREK010000293.1:0-3514 GCA_964598965.1 uncultured Bifidobacterium sp.
GTTGGTCATGCTGACGATGATCTTGCCCTCGAGCAGTTCTTCCTGCTCCTGCGCCGTGGTCGCGGCAGAATCCCACGGCGTGGCGATGACCACGATGTCGCAGCTAGCGGCAGCAGCGTTGTCGCCGCAGTCCAGCCGGTCGACCAGCGTGGGCCACTTCTCGATCTGAGCGTCGCGAGCCTCCATCGCGCGGTACTTCGACCGCGATCCGATGACCACGTCGTAGCCCACAGAAGCGAGGCGCGCCGCCAGCGCACTACCCGCGGGACCAGTACCACCCAAGATGCCGATGCGCATCTGTAAAGCCTGCCACACACGACCGTTCGGTGAGAAGGCGACGGGTGGCGCGCCGGTTACGCTCGCCCTCATGGGTCTGCTCGACGGCAAGAACATCGTGATCACCGGCGTCCTCACCGACGCGTCGCTCGCCTACGGCGCTGCCGTGATGGCCCAGCAGGAGGGCGCCAACATCGTGCTCACCGGTGCGGGGCGGGCGCTCAGCCTCACGCAGCGAACGGGGCGCAAGCTGCCACAACCGGTCGATGTCTTCGAACTCGATGTCACCGTGCCCGAACACCTGGTGAACGCGCGCGAGGCGCTGGCGGCCAAGTGGGGCCGTGTGGACGGCGTGCTGCACAGCATCGGCTTCGCCCCCGAGGCGTGCCTGGGTGAGGACTTCCTCGCACCGCAGTGGAACGACGTCAGCGTCGCCCTCCACGTCAGCGCCTACTCGCTGAAGGCGCTGGCCGAGGCGTTCGCGCCGTTGATGACCAACGGTGGCGCGTTCGTGGGCCTCGACTTCGACAACACCGTCGCCTGGCCGGCCTACAACTGGATGGGCGTGGCCAAGTCGGCGCTGGAGAGCATCAGCCGCTACCTGGCCCGCGAACTCGGCCCGCGCGGCATCCGCAGCAACCTCGTGGCCGCCGGTCCGGTGAAGACGATCGCGGCCAAGAGCATCCCCGGTTTCAAGAAGTTCGAGGACGTGTGGGACGACCGCTCGCCACTCGGCTGGGACGTCACAGACTCCACCGCCGTCGCCAAGGCGTGCGTCGCGCTGCTCTCCGACTGGTTTCCTGCCACCACAGGTGAGATCGTGCATGTTGACGGCGGGTACCACGCCGTCGGCGCATAGCGAAAGGGAGAACCCATGAAGCGATTCCTCACGGCGACGCTCGCGGCTGCCTGCCTCATCGGCGTGACGGCCTGCGGCTCGGACGACAAGAAGCTCGACGTGCCGACGGCCACCAACGGCGACTCCGGTGGCGGCTCCGGCTCGGACAGCGGTTCGGGCAACGGCTCCGGTGGTCTGACACAGGCGGAGTGCGTGGCGCTACTGCAGGCGATGGGCAGCGCCGCCAACGCAGTCAGTGGCCAAGGCGATGCCGCCGAATGGGAGGCCATGACCAGCGCGCTGGTCGCGGCGGTTCCCGATGACCTGAAGGACGACGCCCAAGTCTTCGCGCAAGCCTATGGCCAGTTCCTCGCGGTCATGGCCGAACACGAGGGCGAGGACAACCCGATGGCCAATGCCGACGTGATGGCCGCACTGCAGGCGATCAGCACCCCCGAAGTGGAGGCTGCGGCCAACAACATCAGCGACTACATGGACGCCACCTGCCCGAACGGCTGAGCGTGTCCTGACACGTGCGCGTGGAGCGCTCTGGCCGGCTCAGAGGCCGGAGCGCTCCAGCACGTGGATGCCACAGGCCGAGCCGAGGCCGATGACGTGGGCCAGGCCCACCTTCGCCCCCTCGATCTGACGCGGACCGGCCTCACCACGCAGGTGATGGCAGACCTCCCAGATGTTGGCGATGCCGGTGGCCGCGATCGGGTGGCCCTTGCTCTCCAGGCCCCCCGACACGTTCACCGGGGTGCTGCCATCGCGCCAGGTGGCGCCGGAGTTGAAGAAGTCGGCCGCGCCGCCTTCCTCGCACAGCATCAGGTTGTCGTAGTGCACGAGCTCGGCGGTGGCGAAGCAGTCGTGCAGCTCCACCAGGTCGAGGTCGTTGGGGCCGATGCCCGCCTTCTCGTAGGCGATCTTGGCCGCGTTGCGCGTCAGCGTGTTGACGTTGGGCAGCACCTGGCAGGCCTCTTCGTATGGGTCGGTGGTGAGCACGCTGGCCGACACCTTGATCGCACGACGCTGCTGCTCCAGACTGAGCGTCTTCAGCTTGGCGTCGCTGACCACCACTGCTGCGGCGGCGCCGTCACAGTTGGCCGAGCACATCGGGCGCGTGTTCGGGTAGGCGATCATGACGTCGTTCATGATCTCGTCGAGCGTCATCCTCTTGGTGTACGCGGCCAGCGGGTTCAGCGTGCTGTGCGCGTGGTTCTTCTCGCTGATCTTGGCGAACAACTCGAAGCTGGTGCCGCCGTACTTATGGCCGTACTCCATGCCGATCTGGGCGAACACGCCGGGCATGGACTCCGTACCGATGCGTCCGTCGACGCCGGTGACCGCGCCGAAGCGGCCCTGCGGCGACCACGTGTCGCGCTTGACCGACTCGCGAGCGCCGAGCAGACCGGCACCGGCCAGCTTCTCCACGCCGATGGCGATGCCCATGTCGCACTCGCCGGCCTTGACCGCCATGATCACCGTGCGCAGCGCGGTGGCGCCCGTGGCGCAGGCGTTGGACACGTTGTAGGCCGGGATGCCGGTCTGGCCGATCTGCTTCTGGATCTGCTGGGCAATCCCGCCGCCGCCCATCAGGCAGCCGGCAGCCATCACGCCCATGTCCTTCATCGTCACGCCGGCATCAGCCAGCGCGGCCAAGCCGGCCTCTGCGCCGAGGTCGACGGTGTCCTTGTCCGGGTGCTTGCCGAACTTCGTCATGGTGATCCCGAGGATCCAGACGTTCTCGCTCATGCTGGTCGCTGCCTTTCGTTCCGTGTCAGGCCGGCTCGAAGCCGAATCCGATGGCCTCGACGCCATTCGCGTCGGTGCCGAGTGAGTAGGTGGCCAGGCGAACCTTCATGCCCAGGCGCAGGTTTGCCGGGTCCGGGTCGACGTTGATCAGGTTGCCGCGCACGCTGGTGCCCTGGCAGTCGACAATCGCCGACACGAACGGCACCGGCACGCCGGGCGCAGCGAAGGTGACGATCGTGAACGCACGCACCTCACCGTCGGCAGCCAGGTCGACCGTGCGAAACTCGGTGCCGCTGCAACCGGCGCAGGCGTTGCGGCGATCGAAGAAGCGGGCGCCACACGCCACGCATTCGTTGGCCTGGAGGTGAGGCGCATCGCCCAGCACCAGGTAGTTGACGAGGGGAATCTGTTCGGCCATCAGCGGCACTGTAAACGAACAGGTCACCAACGGCCGAGGTGGATGACATCCTCCGCTGGGCGCCGCGGCCGGCTGGTGGCCGAGCCGCTGGGGGCATCGTCCGCGGCCCGATGCCCGAGCGCAATCGCCCCCACCTGGCGCACGTTCGCGGGCACGCCGAGTTCCGCGAGCAGCACATCGGCGTGGCGGAAGATACCGAAGTACAGCGCACCCAGCCCGCGCTCCTC
>CAZREK010000294.1:0-3473 GCA_964598965.1 uncultured Bifidobacterium sp.
GCAACGAGGACGAACTGGTCGCCATCGTCGGCAGCAACGCCGCGGGTTACAACCTCGGTGTGTTCGGCATCGGCACCGACGGCTGTGCGTTCCAGTTCGACGCCGGTTCCGCCGGCTCGCCCTACATCATCCCCGTGCACGCAGCGGTGGCCACCACCAGCGGCCTGCGCTGCGACGGTGGCATGGGTTCGCGCTTCATGGTGCGTCTCGAAGCCAGCAGCTCGGACGGCACGAACTACGCCACCAACGACATCCGCATCGAGCGCACCGACGGCAACTCGCTGGCCGACGGCGTCAGCATCCCTGGCACCATCACCTCCGCCGACCCGGGCTTCATGGCCTACCAGCAGGCCGAGTGCGACGGAGTGCTGTACGTCGGCGGTGGCGCCGACTTCTGATCGGCGAGCCGGTCAGGTTGCGGTTCAGGCGAAGCGTGCCGCGATCTGGCCGAGCAGACCCTCCTCGACGTCGTCGACGTCGTGGTCGGCTCCGGCCACATCGCGCGCCGCGCTGAAGAGTGCTGCACGCAACACGGTGTTGCTGACTCGCTGGTCGATGGAGTCCAGCAGTTCTTCCACCGTGTCGTCGGTGATGGCCTCGCGCACCTTGGAGGTGGCCAGCCCGAGGTACTGGTCGAAGGAGAACGTGTCGGTCTCCCAACCCGAGTCCTCGCTGATGTGGCGGATCTCCTCGATCTCGGCTTCGCTGATGTGCTGGTCGGCCATCATCACCAACAGCAGCAACTCGACAGCGGCCTCGTGCTCACGATCAGCGGTGGCATGCACCGACACGTGTCCGTAGAGGTCTCTGACGCGAGCGTTCACGACGCCAACCTACTTCGCCGAGGCCGTCGGCCCCAGTCCCAATGACCGGCGCAGGAACTCCAGTTGGTGCAGCAGCAGGTTCTCGGCCACCACCTCTTGCGGTGTCATGTGCGTGACACCCACCAGCGGCAGCACCTCGTGCGGCTTGCCCGCGGCAAGTAGCGCGTTGGACAACTGCAGCGTGTGTGCGGCCACCACGTTGTCGTCGGCCAGACCGTGCACCAGCAACAGCGGGCGAGTGAGGTCGCTTGCCAGCGGCAACAACGACGTGGCCGCGTACGGGCCGGCGTCGGCGAACGGGTCGCCCAGGTAGCGCTCGGTGTAGTGCGTGTCGTACAGGCGCCACTCGGTCACCGGCGCGCCGGCGACGGCCGCGTGGAACACGTCGGGCCGGCGCAGCACGGCCAGCGCGGCCAGGTAGCCACCGAAGCTCCAGCCGCGGATGGCCACCTTGGTGAGGTCCAGCTTGTACTCGGCAGCGGCCGCCTGCAGCGCGTCGACCTGGTCCTCCAGCGGGGCGGTGGCGAGATCGAGGTGCACGCTGCGCTCCCACTCGCTGCCACGACCGGGCGTGCCACGGCCGTCGATGACCACCACGGCGAAGCCCTGGTCGGCGAACCACTGCGAGCTGAGGTATGCGTTGTGGGACTGCACCACGCGCTGCGCGTGCGGGCCGCCGTACGGGTCGAGCAGGACGGGCAGCGCACGGCCCTTATCGCCCGGCTTGCGGCCGGCGGGCAGCAGCACCGCCGTGGCCAGGCCGCGCTCGCCGAAGCGGTGGAGGTGCACGTTCGGTGTCACCAGCGGGGTGGCCGCGTGCGAAGTGATCGTGGGCCCGTCGAACACCTGCGTGGTGAACCCCGGTTCGGTAAGCACCGCGCTGCGCAACACGATGACCGGCTGCTGGCCCTCGGCCGACACCGGCCCGCCCACCACAGCGGTGTGCACCCCCGGCTCGTCGGTGAGCGCGTCGAGGCTGCCGTCGCTGCGCCAGCGCCACACGTGCTGCACGGTCGCGTCGTCGATGGGGTTGGCGGTGCAGTACACCTCGTCGCCGTGCGCGGCCAACACGGAACGCACTTGCAGATCGGTGGGCGTCACCGGCTGGCCATCCACCATCAACCGGCGCGCGCCGTCACGGTCGGCGGCGGTCACCAGTTGGCCGTCGGCCAGCAGCGCGGGCGTGCCCGGCACCAACTCCACCCAGGCCGGGTCGCCGTCGGCGAACAGCGGCTCGGTGTCGCCGGTGCGTGCGTCGGCCTCCAACACCATCAGCGACTTCTGGTCGCGCGACTGCACGGTCAGCACCAGCCGGTGCTCGGCGGCCCAGCGCACGGTGGCCAGGTACGGGTAGGTGGTGCGGTCCCACATCACCTCGGTGCTGCCACCGTCCAGGGCCAGCACGTGCAGCCGCACGTCGGGGTTCGCCGTGCCGGCCGCGGGGTAGCGCACCTGCTGCGGCGCCTGCGCCGGTTCCGCGGGGTTGGCGATGTGCCAGGTGCCCACCGGCGAGTTGTCCACGCGGCAGGCGGCGATCGCCGCGCCGTCCGGGCTCCACCAGTAGCCGCGGAAGCGGTGCATCTCCTCCGCGGCCACGAAGTCGGCGCTGCCCCAGGTGATGTCCGGATCCGGCTCGCCGGCCAGCTCCCAACTGCTGCCGTCCAGCTCGGCGATGCGCAACGAGCGGCCGCTGACATAGGCGACACGCGTGGCGACGGGGTCGGGGCGAGCGTCGAACACCGGCCCTTCCACCGCCAGCTCGCGGGCCTTGCCGCTGAGCAGACCGGCCACGAACAGACGACCGGCCAGCGTGAACGCGGTGACCGTCACCGCGTCGTCGGTGGCATAGGCGGTGATGCCACCCGCGCCCTCGCGCATGCGCTCGCGGCGAGCGCGTTCCTCTGCGGGTAAGTGGTCGTCATCCGCCGCGCCCAACAGCTCGGCGGGGTCGGCCACCAGCCGTTCGTCGCCGGTGGCGATGTCCATCACCCACAGGCAGTTGGCCGGGTCGTCACCGGCGCGGCTGCGGGCGAACACCACACGCGCCCCGTCCTTGCTGACGGTGAGGTCGCGTGGTTCGCCGAGGGTGAAGCGCTGGGTGCGTGCGTACTGGCGGGGAAAGGTGTCGCTCATCGGGGGCTCCGGTCAGTGCGAGAAGCGGGCGATCGCGTCGACCACCACTTGCCAGGCGGCGTCGGCATCGAGGCCCACCAGCATGTCGCAGTTGGGGTCGGGTACTTCTTTCAGGTCGCGCTGGTCGATCACCGTCATGCCCGCAGTCAGCAGACCTGCGGTCTCGACCGCGACATGAACGAGGCGACGGCGGAACAGATCGGGGTGGCTGAGCACCAGCACCGCGCACGGGTCGTGCACCGCGGCACCGGCGATGTGGTGGTGGCGCGAGCGGTAGGTGCCGCTGAAGAAGTCGAGCAGGTCGGCCAGCACCGCAGCCAGGTGACCGGGAAGGTTGCGCACCATCTCGATGCGCTCGGGCACCGCCTGGAACTGGTGGGTGAGGTCCAGCCCGGACATGATCAGCGGCCCGCCGTAGGAGAACACGATGTCCGCGGCCTCGGGGTCGCAGAGCAGGTTGAACTCGGCCGCGGCGGTGGTGTTGCCGAACGAGCCACCGCCCATCAGCGAGATGCC
>CAZREK010000295.1:0-3462 GCA_964598965.1 uncultured Bifidobacterium sp.
GTGGCGCTGATCGTGACGAGCACGTCGTCCGGTCCGGCTCGGTGAGCGGTGGCGGAGGCGACTCGGGTGGCCGCGCTGCCGCTGACCACCACCAACAGGCACAACCCGTCGATGCCATGACCGGCGGCGGTGTGATCCACCGGTTCGCCACCGACGTCCACCGTCGCCAACCACCTCAATGACAACGGCGCGACCTCCGGACCGCGCAGATCGATTCCGGGTGCGACCAGGCGGGTGGTGGCCCCGTCCGCGGCGGCCGCGGCAACGATGCTCGCGGCAGCGACAACGGCACGCTCGAACGAATCCGGGTCGTAGCCGTCGGCCATGGTGTCCAGCACGACCGTGCAGTGGTGCAGGCCTTCTTGAGCTGACTCGCGCACGATGAGGTCGCCGACGCGCGCCGTCGACTTCCAGTTGATGCGCCGCAGGTCGTCGCCAGGGACGTACTCGCGCTGTGAGTGGAACTCGGTGCCGGTGCGGGCATACGCCTTCATCCGCAACAGCTCGCCGATCGGACCCGCGCTCTGCAGGTTGGGGAATGCCAGCGGCAGACGCTCGGGCACCACGGTCACCTCGTCGGCGCCGGCCATCCAGCCACCGCGAGCGGCGAAGCCGAGCGGGTCGGAGCGTTCCGCACGCAGTGGGCCGGTCTGCAACACGCCACGGCGACCGGTGGGCACGCGGTACGCGGCCCGGCAGGTGCCGCCGGACCGCAGCGGTGCCAACTGCATGGGTGCGCCGCCCTTGTCGCCGACGGGCTCCCACAAGGTCAACCGGGGCGACGGGAATGCCGCCTTGTTGACGACCGTGAGGTCGACCCGGGCCGGTTCGCCGACGGACACCAGCGCAGGGTGCAGCTCGCGCGTCACGTGGAGGTGAGGGAGCGGGCGGTGCACCACGCCGACCGCCAGGCCGACTGCGATGAGCAGCGCGGCACCGACCACGTACAACTCGACCAGCCCGAACACGCGCCCCGCCATGAGCGCACCGATGGCTGCGCCGACCGCACCCCAACCCTGGCGGGTGGGCATCAGCGACCCGCCGGCACCGGCACTGCGGCGAGGATCTCCTGCACGGCGAGTTCACCCGTCAGGCCCCGGGCGGCCGCGTCGGGTCGCAACATCACACGGTGCGACAGCACCGGCACCGCGACCGCCTTCACATCGTCCGGGATCGCATAGTCACGCCCCTGTGCGGCGGCGAACGCGCGGGTGGCCCTGGCCAGCTGCAACGTGGCGCGCGGCGAGAGCCCCAGCACGAGACCGTGGTGGAGACGGCTGGATTCGGCAAGGTCGACCAGGTAGGCCTTCAGCACCTGGGCCACGTGCACCGACTTCACTGCCTGGCACATCTGCAGCACTTCCATCGTGCCCACGACTGGGCGCAGCGAGTTGAGCGCGTCGGCCGCGCCGTTGCTGTCCAGGATCGCCAGCTCGGCATGGCGGCCGGGGTAGCCGAGCGACAGACGCATGAGGAAGCGGTCCAGCTGGCTCTCGGGCAGGCGGTAGGTGCCTTCTTGCTCCACCGGGTTCTGCGTGGCGGCCACCATGAACGGCGCCGGCAGCCGGTGGGTGGCGCCGTCGGCGCTCACTTGGCGTTCCTCCATCGCCTCCAGCAATGCCGACTGGGTCTTCGGCGACGCACGGTTGATCTCGTCGGCGAGGACGATGTTGGCGAACAGGGGACCGGGTTGGAAGCTGAACTTCTCGGTCGCCTTCTGGAAGACGCTGACGCCGACCAGGTCGCTGGGCAACAGGTCGGGGGTGAACTGCACGCGCTTCCAGGTGCAGTCGATGGACGCGGCCAGCGCTTTGGCGAGGCTGGTCTTGCCCACGCCGGGCACATCCTCGATGAGGAGATGACCCTCGGCGAGCAAACACATGACGGCGAGGTCGATGGCTTCCCGCTTGCCATGGACCACGGAGGCGATGTTGCCGGTGATCGCGTCGAACAGTTGGGCGAACGTGCTGGGGGGCTGGGTGGGGGCGGCCGTCACGGGTGTAGAGGGTAGACGCAGGCGGGGTGTCGCAGGTTGCGCCAGCGAGGTGCTGCGGGATGCGCCGCTGGTGCCGCTACCGTCGAAGCCGTGACGGTGTGTTACTTGGCGATCGACGTGGGCGCAGAGAAGCTGGCGGCGGCGATCGTGGGCGAGCACGCGGAAGTGCTGGTTCGCGACCGCATCGCCACCCCGCAGCGCGACGTCTGGCCCGCGCTGGTGCGTCTTGCCAAGCGCGTGCTGGCCGCAGCCCCCACGCAGCCGGTGGCGTGCGGCGTTGGTTGCGTCGGCCCCATCAACCCGGTCGACCGCACCGTGTCGCCGTTGCACATCCCGTCGCTCGAAGGGTTCTCCCTCGCCGGCGAGATCGAGAGCAACCTCGGCCTGCCCACCGTCGTCGACTCCAGCTCGAAGACGATTGCGATGGCCGAGTCATGGTGTGGCGCAGGCGTGGGTCTCTCCGACTTCATCGCCGTGGTCATGGGGCCCACCGTCGGCGGTGGCATCGTCAGCGGGGGCAAGCTGCTGGAAGGTCGCCTCGGCAACGCCGGCAACATCGGGCACATGGTGGTCGAGCCTCATGGCCGGCCCTGCGTCTGCGGTGGCAACGGCTGTCTCGACGCGTACGTCGGTGGCAAGGCGATCGAGGAGGAGACCGGCCGCCCGCCGAATCGCGCGCCGGAGAGCATCGTCGATCGGTCCGGGTTGCACATGGGCCGCGCACTGGCCTCGATGGGGGCGGTGTGCGATCTGAAAGTGGCGATCATCGGCGGTCCGGTGGCGGTCGGCTTCGGCGAGCGGTTCTACACCGCTGTCCAGCACGAACTGGACCAGCGTGCTCGGCTGTCGTTCATGCAGGGGTTCCGCGTCATCCCCTCCGGGTTGGGTGAGAGCGGCCCGCTGGTGGGCGCCGCGGCGTTGGCACGCAGCCTCGGCTGACCAGTCGGCACTTCGCTTCTTCGCGGTGACTACCGCGCAGTAACCTGGCGCGCGTGCAGCCGTACTACACCCCCGAAGCAGAGGCCTACCGCGAGAAGGTCCAGGCGTTCCTGGCCGAGAAGTTGCCCGCCAAGTGGGGCGGCATGGGTCAGCTCGAAGGCGACGAGCTCGAACAGTTCGTCACCGACTGGCGCAAGATCCTGTTCGCCGCCGGTTACCTGGCCCCAGGCTGGCCGGTGGAGTACGGCGGCGGTGGCCTGTCCGCGCTGGAGCAGGTGATCATCGCCGAGGAGTTCGCCAAGGCGGGCGTGCCCACCGGTGGCCCCAACGACGTGTTCGGCATCCAGATGCTGGGCAACACCCTGCTGCAGTGGGGCAGCGAGGAGCAGAAGCGCCGCTACCTGCCGCGCATCCTGTCCGGTGAGGACACCTGGTGCCAGGGCTACAGCGAACCCAACGCCGGCAGCGACCTCTCCAACCTCGGCCTCAAGGCGCAGCTCGACGGTGACCAGTGGATCCTCAACGGC
>CAZREK010000296.1:0-3459 GCA_964598965.1 uncultured Bifidobacterium sp.
CAGGTCGCGCAGCAGGTCGCGGTCCAGCGCGAGGGCGGCGGCGCGACGCTCGGCCAGCGGGCTGTCGCCCTCGTACATGAACGCCGCGATCCAGTTGAACAGCAGGCTCTGCGCGAACGGCGAGGCCTTCGCCGTGTCGACCGTGACCACACGGATGGTGCGGCTGCGCAACTGGGTGAGCACCTCGCGCAGCGCGGGCACGTCGAACACGTCTTGCAGGCACTCGCGGCTGGCCTCCAGCAGCATCGGGAACGTGGGGTACTTGCCGGCCACCGCCAACAGGTCGGCCGCTCGTTGGCGCTGTTGCCACAGTGGCGTGCGTTGGTCGGGGCGGCGCCGAGGCAGGATGAGCGCCCGCGCGCTGCACTCGCGGAAGCGGGCGCTGAACAGGCTGGTGTTGGGCAGCGAGGCCATCACCAGCTCGTCGATGTCGTCGGGGTCGATGATCAGCTCGTGCAGGGGCAACTCGTCAGCCGCTTCCGGGAGGCGCATGACGATGCCGTCGTCGGTGTACATCGTCTCCACCGGCATGTCGTACCGCTCGACCAGCCGTCGCTCGATCGCCATCGCCCACGGAGCGTGCACGGGCACACCGAACGGGCTGAGCAGGCACACTCGCCAGTCGCCGATCTCGTCGCGGAAGCGCTCGATGACGATCGTGCGGTCGTCGGGCACCGCGCCGGTGGCCTCGGCCTGGTCGTCGAGGTACTTCAGCACGTTGGACGCGGCGAACGAATCCAGCGAGTGGCTGTTCATCAGGCTGACCATTGCGGTCGCCTTCGGCAGCGCGCGGGCCTCGCGCTGGAACGCGCCGAGCGCGCGGCCCAGTTCCAGCGGGCGGCCGGGCTTGTCGCCGTGCCAGAACGGCATCTTCCCCGGCTGGCCCGGCGCGGGGCTGACCACGACGCGTTCGAACGTGATGTCGTCGATGCGCCACGTGCTGGCGCCGAGCAGGAAGGTGTCGCCCGCGCGGCTCTCGTACACCATCTCCTCGTCGAGCTCACCCACCCGCGTGCCGTCGGGCAGGAACACGCCGAACAGGCCACGGTCGGGGATGGTGCCACCGCTGGTGACCGCCAGCCGCTTGGCGCCGTCGCGTGCCCGCAGGGTGCCGTTGACGCGGTCCCACACCAGGCGCGGGCGCAGCTCGTTGAACTCGTCGCTGGGGTAACGGCCGGCCAACAGGTCGAGCACGTTGTGCAACAGGTCGTCGCTGAGCTCGTGGAAGCCGGCCGCACCGCGAATGACCGTTGCCAGCTCGGTGACCGCGATGTCGGGGTGCATGCACACGTGAGCGACGATCTGCTGGGCCAGCACGTCGAGCGGGTTACGCAGGAAGCGGCTGGTCTCCACCAGGCCGTCGCCCATCCGCTTGGCCACGACCGCGGCCTCCAGCAGGTCGCCGCGGTGCTTGGGGTAGATGGTGCCCTTGCTGGGTTCGCCGACGCTGTGGCCGGCGCGGCCGACGCGCTGCATGCCGCGCGACACCGCGCCCGGCGACTCGACCTGGATGACGAGGTCGACGGCCCCCATGTCGATGCCCAGCTCGAGGCTGCTGGTGGCGACGATGGCCCGCAGCTGCCCGCGCTTCAGCTGATCCTCGATGACGACGCGCTGCTCGCGGGCCAGCGAGCCGTGGTGGGCGCGCACGAGATCGTCGACACCCGCGGCCTCGTTGAGCCGGGCGGCGAGGCGCTCGGCCTGGCGGCGAGCATTGCAGAAGATGATCGTGCTGCGATGAGCCAGCACCTGCTGCAGGATCTGCGGGTAGATGCTGGGCCAGATGCTGAGCTTCTGCCCGGCCAGCGCCTGGTCGGCCGGGCCGCTGCGCAGCTCGTGGGTGACCTTGCCCATCTCGCCCATGTCCTCCACGGGCACGCGCACCTCGACCTCCAGTTGCTTGCGCGTGCCGGCGTCGACGATGTGCACCGGCCGTTGCGCGCCGCTGCGGTCGTGGCCACCCAGAAAGTGGGCGATCTCCTCCAGCGGCCGCTGCGTGGCACTGAGGCCGATTCTTTGTGGCGGCTGCTGTGTGATGGTCTCCAGCCGTTCGAGGCTGAGCATGAGATGTGCACCGCGTTTGGTGGTGGCCATCGCGTGGATCTCGTCGATGATCACGGTGTGCACCGTGGCCAGCGTCTTGCCCACCTCGCTGGTGAGCATGAGATACAGGCTCTCCGGGGTGGTGATCAGCAGGTCGGCCGGGCGCCGCGCGAGCTGCGCCCGCTCGCGGGCCGGGGTGTCGCCGGTGCGCATCGCCACGCTGGGTTCGCGGAACGGCAGGCCGAGCCGCTCGGCCGCGAGACGGATACCCATCAGCGGCGAGCGCAGGTTCTTCTCCACGTCGAATGCCAGCGCACGCAACGGGGAGATGTACAGGACTTTGACGCCCTTCGTGTCATCGGGCCTGCTGACCAGCCCGTCGATCGCGCTGAGGAACGCCGTGAGCGTCTTGCCGCTGCCGGTGGGCGCACACACCAGCGTGTGCTCGCCCGCCCGGATGTGCGGCCACGCCTGCACCTGGGGCTGGGTGGGCCGGGGGAACGAGGCCGCGAACCACTCACGTACCGCCGGGGAAAACCCCTCCAGCACCGGGTGATCGGCCCCATCTGTCGCCATGCCGTGCAGGCTACGCCAGGGGTGTCATGGGGTGTGGCGGGGTACCGGCGGCGACGGAAGCCCTACGTGGTACCCCGCGGCGCACACGCTTGCCCCATTTCGCCCCCTTGGTTACGATCCTGCCAACTCAGTCAGAAAGTGCTCTTCATGAAGTTACTCCGTCGCCTCGCCCTCGCCGTGTCGCTCGCGGCCGCCACCGTGCCGTTCGTGTCGGGCACCACCCACGCAGACGTGCCGGTGTTCTCCGCCACAGCGAGCTGCACCGACAACGTCAACGAACCGCGCCACATCGTGGTCACCTTCGGCGGGTCGGAGGGTCAACAGTTCGACCTGTTCATCGACGACCAGCAGGTGGCGATGGTGTACAACTACGGCGACGGCACCGGACTCCCGCTCCTGACCGATGGCTCGCATCATGTGGTGGTCAAGCTGACGGGCACCGAACAAGTGGTCTTCGAGAAGACCGTCTACCTCGGCTGCGAGTTCCCCTACATCACCTACGCCGGCGAGTGCCGTGACGACGGCGGCCACCTGCTGCTGCTGATCGAGCAGAACCAGGGGTACACGTTCAACGCCTACGTCGATGACGAACTGGTGGACGGCTTCGAGCACATCACCGATACCGACGGTGGCTTCGCCGATCTCGGCCAGTTCGCCAATGGCCAGCACTTTGTCATGGTCACATGGTTCGAAGGCGACCTCGAAGCCGTCCTCGGCGGCAACGTCACCCTCAACTGCGAGGACACCGGCAGCGGCGCGGGCATCCCCGACACCGGCGCCGACACCTGGCCGCTGCTGGCCGTCGGCGGCGCGGCGTTGGTCCTCGGCGCGGCGCTTCTC
>CAZREK010000297.1:0-3458 GCA_964598965.1 uncultured Bifidobacterium sp.
GGGTCTCGCCGCGGTGCAGGGGTCAGCGGCCGAGCGGCCCCAGTCCGCGAACGAGCGGCCGGGGTGCGGGTCGCGGGGGTGCGGCCGGACGACGACGAGCCACGACTCGTGGTCGAGCGGCGTGCGGGCGTGCGCGCCGAAGTGGTGCGCGAAGCGGAGCCACGGCTCGTGGTCGAGCGGCTGCTGGTCGAGCGGGCCGGCGCAGCGGCGCGGCTACTGGTCGAGGAACCACGGCTCGTCGTCGAGCGGCTGCTGGTCGAACGGGCCGGCGCTGCGGAGCGGCTGGTGGTGGCGCGGCTGTTGGTGGCGCGGCTGCTGGTGGCGCGGCCTGTCGTCGAGCGCGAGGCGGGCTGACGGGTGCTCGAGGTTCGGCCGCTCTCGGACGACGTGCGCGAGCGCGCCGACGCGCTCTTGGTGCGGCCGTGCGAGCGCGACCCGCGGACCACCTCGCCCCGAGAGGCAGCGGTCTTGCGCGAGCTGCTGGACGACGCCCGACGACGTGAACCGAAGGTCACGGCTGCCCCTGCGCCTGCGCCTTCGCGTCGGCGTATGCCTCGATGTCCTGGCTGCCATCGTCCTGGGTCCCGGCTCCGGTGCGCTGCGCGGCAGCGACATCATCCGCGTTGACCTGCACGAACTCGGTCTGCGACGCCGGCTCCATGCCGAGTGCGGTCGCTTCCACCACCAAGCGACCGGGTGACCGCAGCTCGGCGCGCTCGCGGCGCAGCACTTCGTAGCGATCACGCCCTTCGACGATCTGACGGTCGAGGGTGTCGAGGGTCAGCTGGCGACGGGCCAACTGCGTCTGGAACGCCGCGGCGCCCAGCATGAGGCCGAACACGACCACGCTGAAGACCGCGATCAATCGCGCGTTGCGCGTGCGCTTGGGCACCAGCGCCAGCTGTCGCTGGGGAACGAGATGGGCGACGGGAGCGGTGCGCTTGACCATCGCTCGCGCGTCGGCGGCACTCCCCCGCGTGCCCACGGTGTGACCGGTCTGGACGCGGGCGCGAACGGCCGCTGCACGGTCGGTGCGAGCTGCGACAGCCATCAGCGCCGTCCGCGAGTCGGCGTGTCGGCGATGCGCTCGACGACACGCAGCCGCGCGCTGGCCGCACGGCGATTGCCCAACTGTTCCGTCTTCGACGGCGTCCGCGGTACGTTGCGCACGATGCGCACGGTCTGCACCGCATCACACACGCACGGCAGTTCCGGCGGGCACGGGCAGTCGCCCGTCGACATCGACATCATCGCCTGCTTGACGATGCGGTCTTCGCCGGAGTGGTAGGAGAGGACGGCGATTCGGCCGCCAGGGGTCGTGTGCTCCACTGCGGCAGCCAGCGCAACCGGGAGCGCCTCCAGTTCGCCGTTGACCTCGACGCGGATCGCCTGGAACGTGCGCTTGGCCGGGTGGCCACCGGTACGGCGAGCGGCAGCGGGGATCGCCGCGGTGACCACCTCGGCCAGCTCAGCGGTCGAGTCGATGGGGCGGGCAGCCACGATGGCGTTGGCGATGCGCTTGGCGAAGCGCTCGTCGCCGAACTTGGCGATGATGGTCATCAGCTGTTCGGCGGTGTAGCCGTTGACGACGTCCTTGGCGGACCACATCTGATCCTGGTCCATGCGCATGTCCAGGTCGGCGTCGTTGCGGTAGCTGAAGCCGCGATCCGCACGGTCGAGCTGGGGCGAGCTGACGCCGAGGTCGAAGAGGGCGCCGGAGAGTGTCTCGATCGAGAGTGCTTCCATGGCTTGTTCGAGGCGGTCGAAACGGCACCGGTACACCTTGACCCGATCGCCGAACCGAGCGAGACGTTGTTGCGCTGCAGCGAGTGCAGTGCCGTCCCGGTCGATTCCCAGGATCCCGATGTGCGGCCATCTCGTCAGCAGTGCCTCCGAGTGGCCCCCTCCCCCGAGCGTTGCGTCGAGGACGTAACCCGCAGGAACCGTTCCGAACAGTTCGACGATTTCGTCGACCATGACCGGGAGGTGGTGGAACTCGTGACTCACGCGTTCTCCTGTCGGGATCGGCCGGCCGTCTGCAGCCCCCCGGCTCGCGGGTGCCTCCGGGATGTCTCCCCGGATGGCGAGAAAGGCTGCGGGCCGAGTGGGGCGGCCATCTTGCGAACCGGAAGGCTGCAGGCGGTCGGCCGATCTTGTGGGTTGGGGCGGGTTCCCTGGCGGGTACCGGTGTGCCGCTTGGTGGTGCGGCTGCCTCTTCCTCCTCTTCTGTGGGTGCTGGTGGATGCTGGTTCGGGTGCGGGTCGGTTCACTCGCCCTCACCGGCGAGTGATCCGGTGCCCTCGTCGTTGACGCGGGCGAAGCGATCGGATGACCAGATCTCGAGCCGGTCGAAGTTGCCGGCGATGACGACCTGTTCGCCGGGGGTGAGACCGGCGTAGGACCGCAGTGCTTCCTCGAGCACGATGCGGCCCTGCTTGTCGGGGGTGACCAAGGTGGCCGACGCGGCGAGCGCACGAGCCTGGTTGCGGGAGATCTCGCCGGTGCGCACGCGAGCGGCGATGTCCGCGGCTTCCGCCTCGAACACGTCGGCCGGCATGACGGTGACGCACTTGTCCTCGCCCATGGCCAGGTAGCAGTGCAGGCCGAGGCGGTCGCGGAAGGCGGCGGGCAGGGCGACGCGGGCCTTGTCGTCCAAGTTGCGTTCGAACGAACCCACGAGCAACACGTCGTTTCACCACCCTTCTTCCTGCTGGGCGCCTGCCTCGACGGAATCCCGACGGCGCGCCCGGAATCCCCACTGCGCACCATTCTGCCCCCCTTCTCTCCCCAAAGTCAACCATTTCACCCCACTAGCCCCCACCACGCGCCACATGTCACCCCGTCATGCGAGTGCCAGCGCGCCATCCGAGTGCCACCGGGGCGCGCGAGTGCCAGGTGACAGGCAGGGTGTCGCCACCCACTCGGATGCGTGAGAGGCGCGCCTCAGGGCAGGGCGGAGGTCAGACCGCCGACGATGTCGGCCGCCGACGACGGCGCACAGGCGGCCCACGGGGAGGCCTCGACGGCCGACGGGCGCGGTACGGCGACCAGGGCCGCCACCCACTCGGGCCGCCAACGCAAGTGGCACATCGTCTGGAACCGCGCCCACGACCGGGTGCGGCGCTGGCTGATGCCCACCAACTTCCCGCCTCACGAATGCGAAGGTGAAGCTCTCGCCGGCATGGGCACTCCCGATCTTCGTGGCAGCTTCGGCACCTTCAGTTTTTTCACCAACGTCCCGGACGAAGAATCGCACTCCGTCTCCGGCGGTGAAATCCACGCCGTCCAACTCGCCGGCGGCCATGTCACGCTCCAACTCCCAGGCCCCGTCAACAGCCTCCGCAAGGATGCCGCCCCCACCTACGCCCCCATCGAAGTCGACGTCACTGCAAACGCGGCCCTCATCCGTGGCGCCGGCCCCGCCTTCATTCTCAAACAAGGTGAATGGTCCGACTGGC
>CAZREK010000298.1:0-3456 GCA_964598965.1 uncultured Bifidobacterium sp.
GAGGTGTGTGACCGCGAGATGAGGTCGAAGCAGCGCACGGCGACGGCGTCCAAGCGCTCGTCGCGCACGACCCCGCGCAACACCGGCTCGAATCGCGCCGCGGTCTCGATGTCGGCCGGGTGTGGGGCGTGGTCGTGTGGCCTGGCAGCCAGCTGCACTGGTGTGGCCAGCGGCGCGGCGATGTTCTCGTCGAACCGGTCGAGCACCGGCGCCAGCGGGACGGACACGACTTCGACCCCCCAACGCCGACGAACCAGGTCGGGGTCGGGGACGGAAGCGACCAACCAGTCGCTGGGCTCACCCACGAGACCGAGGCGGGCGCGGTGGAGGCGGTGCCAGGTGGAGGCGTCGTGCAGGGCCGACCGGAGATCGCTGCCGTCACCGTCGTGGCTGATGCTCGCGATGCGGGCACGTGCCCCCTCGGCGCGCAGGCGCGCGAGTGCTTCGAGTGCTGCCGGTAGGGAGTTGTGGTCAGGGTGGGCGATCAACACCAGCGGCTCGCCAGCGGCGACCTCGGCACGCTGGCGCCAGGCGTCGAGCACCTGGTGCTCGGTACCGCCGGTCACCACCAGCACCGCCAGGGGTTCCGTGGGTGATGCTTCGCCGACTTCGGTGATCACCTCGAACTGGTCGTGGCCCAGCGCAGCGCGCACCAACTCGAGCGCGCGCACGCCGACCTCGTCGGTGTGGAGCGCGGCGCTCACGGCGAGCAGGCTGCACCGGACCATGGCCCCACTGTCGCAATGCGGCGCGGGTGCCTCCAGGGCCGGTGGTCACCCGCGGATGGGGTCGCGCGGCAGTGTCTGACCGGGTGTGACGCGCTCGAGGGTGGCGATGGCGCGATGGGCCGTCTCGTAGGCCGCATCATCGTCGGCCCAAGAGGCAGAGAAAGCAGACGCGTCGAGTTGCGCGGCAAGTTCGTGCGCGGTGTCGGCCAGCAGGTCCTCGAAGGCATCTGCGAGGTGATCGTTGGCGGCCAACGGGGATGCACCGCGCCGCACAGCGATCGCGGTGAACCGATCCTGCAGCCGTCCCCAACGTCCTCGCCGCCGCTGGCGCCACCAGCGTCGGGTCAACGCTGCGACGGCGGGCAACAACCCGACCGTGATCACGACGATCGTGACAGTGCGCAGGTGGTCGCCGACGAACGATGCCATCCCGCGCAGCAGGTCGCCACCGATCGTGGCATTCACCGATTGACCGGCCAGCGGGACATCGGCGGTGGGATCGAACGGCACCCAGCCGAGGTTGGGGAAACGGACCTCCACCCACGCGTGCGCGTCGCGAGCGCGACTGATCCAGACGCCCGTGATCGGGTCGCGCTCGCTCGGGACGTATCCGGTCGCCAATCGGGCGGGAATGCCCTGCAGGCGCAGCAGCATCACGGTCGCGGTGGCGATCTGTTCGCAGAACCCGCGCTGCGACTCGAACAGGAAGTCGTCCACCGCGTCGTGGCCCTGGGCGGGTACCGGCGCATACAGGTCGTACTTTACGTGCTGTGCCAACCAGGCCTGCACGGCGAGGATGTAGTCGTAGGTCGTCGGCACGCCGACGGCAAGCTGATCCGACAACTCGCGAGTGCGGTCGGTGATGCTCTCCGGCACCTGTAGGTACGCCGCCGGTGTGTCGTAGTCCGTCACGTCCTCCACCAGTCGCAGCGTGGTGGGCGTGACGTTGAATCGCGTGGACGCGACGGTGTAGGCACTTCCAGCGGGAAGCGTCACGCCGGCGCGAATCGCGCCGTCCGGCCGTTGCCACACCGGGGCGTCGAGCAACAGGCGAGTGGGCCGGTAGGCGGCGAACACCAGGTTCGGCAGGTCGACCTGTGGGTAGAACGTCTGCAGCATGTCCTCGCCCATCGTCCGGCGCAGGTCGCCATCCATCGGGTAGAGGACGTGATCGACGCCATCGCTGCGAAACCCGATGCCTTCCTCGTCGCCTGCGTCGATGTGCCAGGTCCTCCCGTCGAAGGTGAGGAACGTCTGGCCGCGCCAGAAGTCGGGCTCGGGAGCGCGGACTCGCAACACGACGGTGTCGCCCAGGTCGCCGCGCAGCGCAGTGTCCAGTGTCGAACTGAATCCCGGGTACATGCCGCCGGTCGAGCTGTCACCGATGCGGGCGGTCGTTCCGCCGCCCAGCAGCAGTGAGCCATCCGGGGCCGCGAGTGCGCCTGCCGAATCCACGTCGCGTCGATCGTGCAACCAGTTGGGCAGCGTCAGCTGCGCAGGACCGCGTGGCACCGGGATGATGGCCAGTAGGCCGAGCGTCACCGCCGACCCCACGAGGACCGCGGCGGCGACCCGGAGATGCCCTCGCCAGCGACTGGCGGTGGACTGCCCAAGGGTGACGCGAGGGTCGCGGTGATCGCGCTGCGTGACCAGGAAGGTTGCGACGCCGATCGCCACGACGGCGAGCAGCATCCACCGCTCGAGGTCCGGGTCCACGCGGATGCCAGCGGCGTACGAGACCAAGATGCCCGCGCAGGCCAATGAGACGCGCACCCCGCGCCGGTCCACGCACTCGAACCCCTGCACCGTGATCAGCGTGACGAGCATCTGTGGGAGGAGGTAACGCAGCGACGACATGACGCTGTCGACAGCGTTGAGGTCGATGAGGGCGGCGCCGATCGCCAGCCCGCTGACCGTGGCCGCAGCCTGCCGGACAGTGCGGCTGGATGTCCTGCGCCAACTGGTGAGGATTGCGGCTGCCACCGTGCCCAGCAGCACCAGACCGATCTGGCCGCCGCCGTAACCCAACGGTTGCAACACCATCACGATGGTGATCGCGGTCGCCAGCGCAGCCAACCATCGCGACGCGCGCGATGCGCTGGCGGACGGCTCGGGCGAGGCGAACAGCTTGCGCCGCCACCACGGCGTGGCGCGAGGCCACCGGTCGGTGGGGTCGAAGGTGGCGCTCCAACGCAGGACGGCTTCTTGATCGTCCAGCGGCAACGGCGCGGCACCATCCACCTGCACTGCGACCCGCGCGCCGACTGCGAGCCCCTGTTCCAGCGAGTGCCGAGCGCGGCCCGCCTCGAAGGTGGGGTCGGGTGTCCCGGTGGCGACTGGTACCACCCATTGCTCGTCTCGTTCGCGGAGTCGCTGGCGCACGACGAACTCGCCGATGCGCAGGGTGCTGGGCCAGTGCACTCCACTCAGCTCGTCGCCATCACGCCAGGAGCGCACTCCGTCTGCCTCGTCCCGGCCTTGGTGCAGTTGCACAACGCGGTCACCGTCGTCGCCGGCGCTGCTGCGCTCCACGAGCGCGGCTTCACCGGTCGCCATCGGCGCGACAGCCAGCTCGTCCAGCGCCAGCGTGTCGGTTCGCCGCCACCACACCAGGCCCAACCGCCCGCCGGACGAGACCGTGACCGACACGTTGCGGTATTCACCGCGGGCCGGGGCACATCCGCTGAACGATGACGAGCCGTCGAGCAGCGGCCCCTCGGCGACTGTG
>CAZREK010000299.1:0-3455 GCA_964598965.1 uncultured Bifidobacterium sp.
CTCTGCGTGGAGGCCTGCCCCACGGAGGCGATCACGGAGAGCAAGCTGTTCGAGTTCAGCTTCACCAACCGTCGCGACGCGGTCTACACGAAGACCGAGCTGGTTGTCGGCGACGACGGCAAGCCGCAGCACATGCCGTGGGAGGACTGGCGCGAGGGTGAAGACCAGCACACCAGTGGTTGGATGCGTGCCACCGCAGCGGGCGGCGATGCCGACTTCGTCGGCCAGGTGGGCTGGAGCACGGAGCTGGGGTACGGAACTCGCCCCGCAGAGAAGGCGGCCGACTGATGGAACTGTTCGTCTTCACGGTCGCCGCGGTGATGGTCCTCGGCGGCGCAGTCGGGGTGCTGGTGCGCACCCATCCGGTGCACGCCGCACTCAGCCTGATCCTCACCTTGTTCGGTGTGGCCGTACTGTTCGTCGCGCAGGAGGCTCACTTCCTCGCCGCCGTGGAGGTCATCGTCTACGCCGGAGCGATCGTCGTCCTCTTCCTGTTCGTGATCATGCTGCTGGGTGTCGATCGCGCGGAGGACCTGCACGTCGAGCCGTTCAAGGTGCAGCGCCCGGTTGCCATCGTCATCGGTGTCGCGCTCGTCTCGCTGCTCGGTGTCGCCGTCCTCGTGTCGCACGACCGCACGATTCCCACGGCGTCGCCCAGTGATGCGGTCACGCAGGCCGCTGCCGATCCGCACAACGGCAACGTGCGCGCGATCGCCCGCGATGTGTTCAGCGACCACGTGCTGGCCTTCGAACTGACGTCGGTGTTGCTGGTCATCGCCGTCGTCGGCACCGTCATCCTGGCGCGCAAGCCGCGCAAGGGCGAGCTGACCGGGAGCGCACAGTGATCGCCTTCACCGCACCTCACCCCACCGAGACGTGGTACCTGGTTCTTGCAGCCGTGCTGTTCGCCGTCGGAGCCGTCGGCGTGATGGTGCGCCGCAACCCGCTGGTGCTGTTCATGTGCATCGAGCTGATGCTCAACGCAGTGAACCTCAGCTTCGTCGCTTTCGCCCGCCGCATGGGTGATGTCGGCGGGCAGAGCACTGTCTTTTTCGTGATGGTCGTGGCCGCTGCCGAAGTGGTGGTCGGCCTGGGCATCGTGGTCGCCATCCTGCGCCGTAGGCCCAATGCCACTACCGACGACATGACCGAGTTGAAGGGCTGACGCGATGCTCGACGTCGTCTGGTTGATCCCCGCACTGCCCCTCGCCGGGTTCTTGTGCATCCTGTTGTTCGGCCGCCGCCTCGGCGACCCGAAGGCCGGCTACTTCGCCACCGCGATGGTGGGCGCCTCGTTCTTCGTCACCGTCGGCGTGTTCCTCGACCTGATGTCGAAGACCGCAGAGGAGCGTCGCCATGTGAAGACGCTGTTCGAGTGGGTGCCCGTCGCGGGCAAGTCCATCGACCTCGCGTTCCTCGCCGACCCGCTCAGCATCACCATGTGCCTGTTCGTGACGGGCATCGGTTCGCTGATCCACCTGTACGCCGTCGGTTACATGCACGGCGACTCGCGGTACAGCAAGTTCTTCCTGTACCTCAACCTGTTCGCCTTCAGCATGCTGATGCTGGTGCTGGGCTCGAACATGCTGGTCACCTTCCTCGGTTGGGAAGGTGTGGGTACCTGCTCGTACTTCCTCATCTCGTTCTGGCACGAGAAGGAGTCCGCGGCCACTGCGGGCAAGAAGGCGTTCGTCACCAACCGCGTGGGCGACTGGGGCTTCATGATGGCGATGTTCTTCGCCTTCTGGGCGGTCGGCTCGATCGACTACCTGCAGGTCAACGGCGTCGCGCACGAGCTGTCGCAGACGACGGCCACGGCCATCGTGCTGTTCGCTTTCATCGGTGCTTGTGGCAAGAGCGCACAGCTGCCGCTGTACCTGTGGCTGCCCGACGCGATGGAAGGCCCCACCCCGGTGTCGGCCCTCATCCACGCGGCCACGATGGTCACCGCCGGCGTGTACCTCATGTGCCGCATCAGCCCCTTGCTGCACGTGGCGTCCGCGTACGCAGGCACGATCATCGCCATCGTCGGTGCTGCCACGGCGCTGTTCGCCGCAACGGTCGCAGTTGCGCAGAACGACATCAAGAAGGTGCTGGCGTACTCCACCGTCAGCCAGTTGGGTTACATGTTCCTGGCCGTGGGCTCGGGCGCCTACGCCGCAGCGATCTTCCACATGGTCACCCATGCGTTCTTCAAGGCGCTGCTGTTCCTGGGTGCCGGCTCCGTCATTCACGGCATGCACCACGAGCAGGACATGCGCCGCATGGGCGCGCTGCGCAAGGCGATGCCCATCACGGCAGCGACGTTCATCATCGGCTGGCTGGCGATCGCCGGTGTGCCGCCGTTCGCCGGCTTCTGGAGCAAGGACGACATCCTGCTGGCCGCCTACGACAAGAACATCGTGCTGTGGATCGTGGGTCTGGTCACGGCGTTGCTGACCGCCTACTACATGACCCGTCAGGTGATCATGGTGTTCTACGGCAAGGCTCGTTGGCACGATGCGCACGAAGAGCACGGCGCTGCAGGCGACCATGCTCCGCACGAGAGCCCGTGGATGATGGTCACGCCGCTGGTGGTGTTGGCCGCGTTGTCCGTGGTGGGTGGCGGCATGAACCTGCCGTTCAAGGAGAGCACGGAGAAGCTGGCGATCTGGCTGGAGCCCGCCATCGGTGTGCACACCAGCGACACGGCGAAGCTGCCGCTGGCGTTGGTGGCGATCGGCATCGGTCTGCTCGGTATCGCCGGTGCGGTGCTGGTGTACGGCCTGAAGAAGGCGAAGGCCGTCGAGCCGGCGATCCTGGCCGACGGCTGGCACTACGACAAGGCTGTCAGTGACTTCATGGGCGGCCCTGGTCGCAAAGCCTTCGACGGCGTCGCCTGGGCGGATGCACACGTCGTGGACGGCGCAGTGAACGGCGCCGGCACCCTGGTGCGCAGCAGCGCCGGCAAGGTGCGCAAGCTGCAGACGGGCAACGTGCGCAACTACGCCGCGCTCATCTCCAGCGGTGTGGTGCTGCTGCTGGTGTGGTTCGTGATCGTGAGGGGCTTGCTGTGACCGACTTCCCGATCCTCACACTGCTGATCCTGGTCCCGGCGATCGGTGCGGTGTTGGTGGCCCTCATCGCCAACCGCTTCCCCGACGTCGTCAAGGTCACCGCACTCACCACCAGCGTGCTGACCGGTGGCATGTCCGTGTGGCTGCTGGCCGGGTTCGAGAAGAACGCCGACTACCAGTTCGTGTCGCAGCACGAGTGGATCAAGGCGTGGGGCATCTCCTGGCATCTCGGCGTCGACGGCATTTCGCTGTTCCTCGTCGTGCTCACCGGCGTGCTCTTCCCGCTGGTGATCGCCGGCATCGACCCGCACCACGACCACAAGCGCTACCTGTCCTGGATGTTGCTGCTCGAGGCCGGGGTGATGGGTTCGTTCATCAGCCTCGACCTGTTCCTGTTCT
>CAZREK010000300.1:0-3445 GCA_964598965.1 uncultured Bifidobacterium sp.
GCTCTCGCACGACCCCCGTGCGCGTGAGGCCCGCCACTGACAGCAGGAACGGCACCGACGCTAAGCGGGCGATGACCAGCGGCCACATGCCCGAGTCGCCGTCGGTGCGGTCGAGGAACACGAACAGCGTGCCGAAGCACGCGCCCACCCCGACCGCCAGCACGACGATGTGACGTGGCGTGTTGTGCTGGTGCGTGCCCAACGCTCCGCTGATCAGTGCGACCGCAGCCACCGCCAACAGGATGCCGACGAGGGCAATCACGCCCGGCCGCTCACCCTGCGCGATCCCTACCACCGCCGGCAGGACCGCACCCACGACCGCGCTGACCGGCGCCACCACGCTGACATCGCCGTGCGACAACCCGTGGTACAGCCCGACGATGCCCCAGGAGCCGACGATGCCGGCCGCGGCGGCCCACCACCAGGTGGCTGCACCGGGGGCTGGCGTGCCCGCCACGATCACCACTGCCCCGACCAGCACCAAGCTGACTGCCTGACCCACCACCGCCACAACAAGGCTGGCCTGTTGCTTGCTGGAACGGCCACCCAACCAGTCGCCCACGCCGTAGACGACGGCGGAACAGATCGCGAGCAGGACGGGCATGGAGTTGCAGTCAACCATCCTCGATGACCGCAGACTCCTTCTCGCCGCCAGTGCTGAGGCGTACAGTGGCCTCACGGCGCTTCACACCACCACCACCCGATGGCGTTTGCCACGACTGTCGCGACCACTCGGGGGTGCTGCGCGGTACGCCGTCGGGGCGGTGCTGTGGATCATCCTCTCCGACCTGCTGGTGTCGGCGATCGGCGTCGAGAACACCGCGGTCAACATCGCCAAGGGCCTCGGCTTCGTCGCTGCCACCACTGCACTGCTGTGGTTCGCCCTCCGGCGACACGAGCGGCAGGTCGCATCGATGATCACCGACCTGCAGCGTGCCGGGCGCGAGCGTGTCGAAGCGTTGGAGAGCGTGGCCAAGTCGATGGGTGCGGTCATCGAAACTCGCGATCCGTATACGGCAGGCCACCAGCAGCGGGTGGGTGACCTCGCCGCTCGGCTGGGCCAAGCACTCGGCCTGGACGCGAACCGGGTCGAGGGCCTGCGCATCGGCGGGTACCTGCACGACGTCGGCAAGGTCGCCATCCCGTCGGAGGTGCTCAACTTCCCGGGCGCACTGAGCGATGTCGAGCGCGCGCTCGTCCAGACGCACGCGGCCCACGGCCGCGACATCCTGCGCGACGTGCCATTCCCCTGGCCAGTGCGGGAGATGGCCATTCAGCACCACGAGCGCCTCGACGGCTCCGGCTACCCGAACGGGCTTCGCGGTGATGAAATCTGCTTCGAGGCGCGCATCATCGCCGTCGCCGACGTGTTCGATGCGATCACCTCCGCCCGCCCCTATCGCGAGGGCCGCACCGTGCAGTTCGCGCTCACCGAGCTGCGCATGGGCGTCGGCACCCAGTTCGACGCCGATGTCGTTGACGCCCTCGTTGGCCTGCTGGACACCCAGAGCTGACCTCCGCCGGCCCTACCCGCAGGCTGGCCCTCGCATATGCCCGGCCCGCTTCCCGCCCCTTCTTGCGTTTGTGTCCTACACCGATCACGGGGCCTCGTGATCGGTGTAGGACCAGAACACCGGATAGGGGCCGAAAACGACAAGTGGCCTCCGGGACTTAGACGTCCGGAGGCCAACAGGAGTGGGCGTGACGGGACTCGAACCCGGGACCTCCACCGTGTCATGGTGGCGCTCTAACCAACTGAGCTACACGCCCGTGTAGCGGACGTTGAATCTACCAGTCAGTGCAGCCGGAGCGACACCTCGTTCGCGAGCAAACGGCCGTGACGGGTCAGGCGCACCCGGTCGCCCTCCACCTCCACCAGACCCTCCAGCCCGTCCGCGTCCAGCGCGGCCGCAGGGACACCCTCGCGCATGCGCAGGGCCAACTGCAGGCCCTCCACGCGGCGGGTCTCGTCGTCCAGCGTCTCGCCCGCGGCCTCGGTGCTCTCGCCCGCCTCCACTACGGCGAGATAGCGCTCAGGCGTACGCAAGTTCCACCAGCGTCGGCCGCGCTCGTGGCTGTGGGCCGCACTGCCGAACCCGCGGTAGTCGCCCTGACGCCAGTAGAGGACGTTGTGGCGGCACTCCTCCCCCGGCAGTGCCCAGTTGCTGACCTCGTAGTTCTTCAACCCGGCGGCCACCAGCAGGTCGTCGGCCAGCTCGTACTTGTCCGCCAGATCGTCGTCGTCGGGGTGCAGCGAGGGGCGTTCGGCCAGCGGCGTGCCGGCCTCCACCGTCAACGCATAGGCGGACACGTGCGTGGGCCCCAAGGCGATCGCACCTTCGATCGTCGCCCGCCAGTCGGCGAGCGACTCGCCCGCCGCGCCGTAGATCAAGTCCAGGTTGATCCGCTCGATACCCGCGGCGCGAGCGAACGACACCGCACGCTCCACGTTATGTGGTGTGTGCGCGCGATCCAGCGCCTCCAGCACGTGCGGCACCATCGACTGCACGCCGATGCTCACGCGGTTCACCCCACCCGCCCGGTAGGTGCGCATCATCGCCTCGGTGACGTCGTCGGGGTTGCACTCCACCGTCACCTCTGCGTCGTCCACGGTGGGGATCGCGGCCAACACGTTCGCCAGCGCCTCGGGGTCCACCTGCGTGGGCGTGCCACCGCCGACGAACACACTGGTCACACGCGGCAGGTCGGCACGGATGATGTCGGCCCGCAGCGCCGCGAGGTAGCGCGCCGCAAGGTGGCCGCGGTCGGTCCACGTCGCGAACGCGCAGTATCCACAGCGACGGCTGCAGAACGGGATGTGCACGTAGACACCGAACGGGTCGACCACCCGCTCGACGCTACCGCTACGAGCTCAGCCCTGGTTCAGGGGCGGAACAGCAGGTCCAGCGCGTCGAGGCGCTGGCCCACCTGCTCGACCGGAACATCGAGCATGGCGGCGATCGCGCGAGTGTCGTCGCCGCGCACGGTGATGACCTTGCCGTTGAAGTCCTGACGCTGCACCTGGATCATCTTCAGGAACCGGGTGAGCATCTCGAACGGTTGACCGCTGAGCTGGGTGAGCTTCACCAGGTCGATGGCGATCTTCTTGGTGACCGGCGCGTCGGCCTCGGTGGGCGCGGTGACGTCTTCGCGCGGCAGCAGCTGATCGACGGGCACGTTGTAAAACTTGGCCAGCCGCTCGAGCTGCGGCACGGAAATGGCGCGCTCACCGCGCTCGTAAGCACCCAACACGGAGGCCTTGAACTCCTCGCTGGAGGTTGCCTCCACCTCCTGCAGCGACAACCGCTTCTGGCGGCGGATCACTCGCAGCCGCTCGCCCACCTTCCGGCTGTACGGGGACGAAATCGCGTCATCATCGAACTCACGCATGTTCACTCAGTGCTCCTTCCGGACGCCCCCGCCGCGCCCCACGAAACCTGTGGTG
>CAZREK010000301.1:0-3442 GCA_964598965.1 uncultured Bifidobacterium sp.
CCAGAAGGACAAGGAAGACAAGTACATCGCCTACAACATCCAGGCGACGCGCCACGCGCTGGGCATCGACAACGTCCAAGTCCGCGACGTCGAGTTCGGCGACCTCACGCGCGGCGATCTCCAGGCGAACGTGGCCGCGCTGCAGGACGCGCGCCTATTGAAGCCGGTGAAGAGCATGATCGCTCGTTTCCAGGCGGACGAACCACAGCCGGGCACCAAGGTCACCGACGTCGACCCGGACCGCTACGTCATCGACGGGGTGGAGCGCCAGGTGATCGTCGGTGCGCGCGAGCTCGACCTGTCGCAGGTGGGCAACAAGTCGTGGCAGGGCACGCACCTCATCAACACGCACGGTTGTGGCGTGGTGATGGCTCCGGCCGCGCAGGTGGAGTGCAGCAATCGTTTGCCGGTGTACGACGAGAGCATAGCCGCTGTGGACCGTCCGGAGATCTACTTCGGCACGTCCATGTCGGGCTACGCCGTTCTCAACACGACGGTCAACGAGACGGCGTGCGAGGGTCAAGAGGTTGCGCCGTACAACGGCACTGGTGGCGTGCAGCTGAACTCCACCCTGCGCCGGTTGGCCTTCGCGCTCAACGAGTTCGACTACAACCTGTTGGGCAGCTCCGCGATCGATGACGGTTCGCGGTTCGTGTCCGTGCGCAACGTCGCCGATCGGGTGAACAAGGTCGCGCCGTTCCTGTCGCTCGACGGCGACCCGTACCCGGTGGTCGTCGGCGGCCGCATCCTGTGGGTGATCGACGGGTACACCACCAGCAACCGCTACCCCTACGGCGAGAGCGCCGACCGCAAGCAGCTCGGTGAGAACAGCGGCCTCGATCAACCGTTCAACTACATCCGCAACAGCGTGAAGGCGGTCGTCGACGCCTACGACGGCTCGGTGCTGTTGTACGTCGTCGACTCGTCGGACCCTGTACTGCAAGTGTGGCAATCGGCGTTCCCCGACTTGTTCGTCGACGGTGCGGAGATGCCTGCCGGCCTGCGTGACCACCTGCGTTATCCGGAGGAGCTGTTCCGTGTGCAGACGACGGCGTACTCGAAGTACCGCCTCGACCGCGCCGACTTCTTCGACCGTCGTGGCGCTTGGTCGCTGGCCCTTGCCGCGCCCTCACAGGACAACTCGCCATCCACCGGTACTGCGGACGAAACGTCGACGACGGTCGCTGCGGAGGCGTCGAGCTCGCAATTCGCATCGGACAGCAACGCCCCGCGCTTCGACCCGTACTACACGATGTTCCACGCCGACGGCACCGATGAAGCGACGTTCCAGTTGCTGCGTCCGTTCCAGCCGTTCAGCACCAGCGATCAGTACAAGAACCTCGTCGCTTACATGACGGCAAGCAGCGACCCCGACACGTACGGTCAGCTGGTGGCGTATGTCCTGCCTGCGGGGTCGGAAGTCGACGGGCCGTACAACATCGGGTCGAAGATGAACTCCGATCCGGACGTGTCGGCGTACGCCACGTTGAACAACAACCCCGACGGCAACTCGCGCATCGAGTACGGCGACCTGCAGTTGCTGCCCGTCGCCGGTGGGGTGTTGTGGATTCGCCCGCTGTACGTGGAGTCCACCTCGTCCGGGCAGCCAGCGGTCAACAAGATGATCGTCAGCTACAACGGCAAGGTGGCGATGAGCGACTCCATCGGTGGGGCGCTGGCGGAGTTGTTCCCCGGCTTCTCGGCACAGATCGGCGACGTCGTGGGCACCGACTCCGGCACCGACAACGGCACCGACAATCCGCCGCCGAACGACAATGCCACGGCGGCCGAGTTGCTGGCCGAGGCCGACCAGCTGTTCGACGAGGCCGACGCGGCGATCCGCCGCGGCGACTGGGGCACCTACGGCGAGAAGATCCAAGCGGCGCGCGCGTTGGTGCAGCGAGCGCTCGACCTGCTGGAACAGGCCGGCGAGAGCTAGCTGCGGGTGCGCCGCACCTGCTCGGCGATCGCCGCCAGGTCTTCGCGGAACGCGATCTCGTAGCGCGCCTGCTCGGCGGCCAGCTTCACCTGGCCGGCGCGCAATGCGTCCAACACCTCGTCGCTGATCGCGACGTCGCCGGTGTCGGTGCGGTGCGCGGCGAGCCCGTCGATGTCGTTGCCCAGTTCGCGCAGTTGGTTGGCCAGCTCCGTGCTGACGGCGGCCAGCCGCTGGTCGAGGGTGGTGACCTGTTCCGCTGCATGGCGCGCGGCGATGTCGTTGGCGCTGACGCGCTCCGCGAGCTGGGCCAGTTGCGCGGCCAACCCGTCGGTGAGCGAGCTAGCCTCGGCCGCAGCGGGCCTGGCCTGCAGGTCGTCGAGGCGCTGTTGCAGCGCGGCCAGCTGCGCGCTGAGCTCGCTGGTGGCTTCTACGCGGGCGGCGAGCGCATCGAGGCGGGCGACGACGGTGGGGTCCGTGCTGGGTGCGCTGAGGGTGTCCACCCGCGCGGTCAGCGCGTCGAGCCGCGCGGTCAGCACGGGGTCGCCACCCGAGCTGGTGGCACCGACCGTGTTGGCCTTCAGGTTGGCGGCGTCGGCGGCCGCAGACGCGGAGGCGGCGGCCGTTGCCGCGCTCTGCACCTGGCGCTCGAGCTGATCGAGTCGCGCGCGCAGGTCGTCGTTGCCGAAGCGGTTGCTGGCGATGGCGGTGGTAGTGGCGTCGAGCGCGGCGAGCCGGGCCTCCAACGTCGACTTCGCGGCTTCGCTGGCCACCAGGCGGGCGCGCAGCTCCTCGATGTCGGCGCGGACCGCCGTCACCTCATCGGCGTTCGGCTTCTTCTTGAACAGTCCCATGGAAGTCTCCTCGACGCGCCCGTTGCCGGAAGCGAACGCGAGGGTACCGCGTGACGTGGGCGCCGATCGTGCCCGGTCGGGCGGGTCAGCGCGGTTCGAGCACCACCAACGGAATCTCGCGGCTGGTCTTCGACTGATAGCCCGCGTACCGCTGCTGCACCTTGGTGACATCGGCCCAGAGCGCGGGACGCTCGTCGGCGCCGACGATGCGAGCGCGCATGGGGGTGGTGGTGCCCTTGCGGGTGACCTCCACCTCCGGGTTGGCCTGCAGGTTGAGGAACCATGCCGGGTGCGTGTCCTCACCGCCCTTGGAGGCGACGATGACGATGCCCCCCGTGGCGGTGGTGACCGGCGAGGTGAGCATCACCGAACGGCGCTGGCCGCTGCTGCGACCCGTCGTGTGCAGCTCGAGAGCTTCCATTCCGCCAGCGGTCCAGCCGACCTTGCCGCGGCTGACTGCGAGCATGACTCGGTGGACACGGTTCATCGTCTTGAGCGCGAAATCACTGGGCATGCGCAGTTCCTAGCACGTCGCGCGACGGCGCTCGACCGCCTAAGGTCGGCGGGCGATGAGGTCCGGTGACGGGTTCGTGCGCTGCTCCGACGGGCACGAGGAGAGCGCGGAGTCGAAGGACGGCAAGCTCGAGCTGCT
>CAZREK010000302.1:0-3411 GCA_964598965.1 uncultured Bifidobacterium sp.
CAGTCGTCGCCGCATCGGTGGTTCCCGCGGTCGTCATTCTTCAACTCTTCTGGCTCGACACCACCTCCGCCGTCGTCGTCACGATCGTGTTGCCGTTGATCCCGGTCTTCATGGTGCTCGTCGGCCGGCTCACCGAGGTGTTGAACCGAGCCCGCCTCGTCAGGTTGCAGCGCCTTGCACACCACTTCCTCGACGTGGTCGAGGGAATGGCGACACTGCGCATCTTCGGCCGGGGCAGCGCCCAGGCGGCACGCGTGAGGGAGTCCTCGGAGGACTACCGGAAGGCGACGATGGGAGCTCTCAAGGTGTCGTTCCTGTCGTCCTTGGTGCTGGAGACCTTGTCGACTCTGTCGGTCGCACTCGTCGCCGTCGAGGTCGGCCTGCGTCTCGTCGACGGAGCGCTCGCCCTGCAGACCGGCCTGACGATCATCCTGCTGGCACCCGAGGCGTTCTTGCCGCTGCGCCAGGTCGGCGCGCAGTTCCACAGCAGCGCGGCAGGACTGGCGGCGAGCCAGGCCGTTGCCACGCTCATCGACAGCGAGCCGGATCGACCGCAGCACTCAGCACTGGCGACCACGGTGCAGCAGCTTCGGGTGGAAGTGCACGAGGTGTCTGTCGCGCACGACGAGCGGACGGCATGGGCACCACATCAACTCGGGTTCGCGGTGAGTTCCGGTGAAGTCGTGTGCCTCGCCGGGCCGAGCGGCAGCGGCAAGTCGACAGCGCTGGCCCTCGTGCTTGGTCTCCGTCAGCCGGATGAGGGCGGAATCACAGTCGTGTGCGACGGACTCCAGCACTCGCTCGCGGACATTGACCTCGCGTCATGGCATCGACACGTGGCCTGGGTCGATCAGGTTCCTTTCGTCATGGACGGGTCGGTGGCAGACAACCTGCGACTTGCCCGCGGCGACGCCGATGGCCCCGCGCTGCAGAGTGCCCTGGCGCGCTCGGGTCTCAGCATGGACTTGGGTCGAACGATCAGCGCGCGCAGCATCTCCGCTGGTGAACGGCGCAGGCTCGGCCTTGCCCGTGCGCTCCTGCGTGCACCTGCGCTGCTGGTGCTCGATGAACCGACGGCCGGCCTCGATGCCGACACAGAGGACGTGGTGCTGCGCACGATCCGCTCGGAGTCGGACCGAGGCGCTGCGGTCGTGATCGCAACCCACCATCCCGCAACCATCGCTGCGGCGGACCGAGTGGTGCACCTGTGATCCACATCGCCCGCCGACTCCTGCGCCTCGCCCCAAGCGCGCGACGACCCCTGGTTCTCTCCGCCCTGCTGGGCATCGCCGCAGCAGGCGCATCGGTCGGTCTCGCCGCGACATCAGCGTGGCTGATCGTGCGCGCGTCGTCCCAACCACCGGTGCTGCACTTGATGGTGGCCATCGTCGTCGTCCGCGCGCTGGGAGTCGGCCGTGGGGTGCTGCGGTACACCGAGCGTCTGACGGGTCATGACGCGGCGCTGCGACTGCTGGCCGGTCTGCGAGAGGCGTGCGTCAGCCGCCTTGCTACCGTCCTGCCCGGACGAGCAATGCCGGCCAGCGGAGACTTGCTCGAACGCTTCGTGGCCGATGTGGACTCGTCGCTCGACCTGTGGGCGCGAGTCGTCCTACCCGCAGCGGTTGCCACGGGCGTTGTGACGGGTTCGACGATTGGGGCTTCCACGATCTCCGCCGCGGCCGGGGCAGTCCTCGCGGCCGGATCTGTCACCACCGCGACAGTTGCGATCAGCGTTGCCCGCCGGCACGGTGCTGGCGGTCGCGCCCTCGCCGCCTCCGCACTTCGGACCCGAGTTCTCGACACGCTCGGCGGCGCGATCGAGATCCGAGTCGACGGCGCAACCGGGGCCTCGTTGGCAGCAGTCGCGCGCTGCGAGGAAGACGTGGCAAGGGCTGAAGTGCAGTCCGCGATGCGCAATGCCGCGCTCACAGCTGCCACCACGATTGCGACAGGGCTGGTCAGCGTCCTGATCTGGCTCTGCGCGTCACGCTCCATCGGCGGCCCGCAACTGGCGGTCCTGGTGCTGCTGCCGTTGGCGATCAACGAGGTCGTCGGGCTGGTGGTTCCTGGTCTGGTCGAAGCACCCCGCCTCATTGCCGCCGCCGGTCGAGTGCTGGAGCTTCTCGATCTGCCGGAGCCCGAGGTCGAGGCCGACGACTTGCCGACGTCCGTGGGCGAGGCGAAGGGGCCGTTCGGCCTGGAACTGCGAGCCATCTCGGTCGGATGGGCCGATCACGCTCCAGTGCAGCCACCGATCAGCGCCCGCATCGCGCCTGGCTCGCATGTGCTGATCACCGGCCCCAGCGGCTCGGGCAAGAGCACCCTTGCCGCCACGCTGGTGGGGTTCATCCCCTCGCTCGGCGGATCGGCTGCGTTGCTCTCGGAGTCAGAACGGCCGATCGAGCTCGACCGCATCGACGGTGACCAGCTTCGCCGGCGAGTCGGTTGGTCGGCACAGGACGCCCATGTCTTCGACAGCACCATCGCCGCCAACCTGCGCATCGCACGGCCTGACGCCACCGATGAAGAACTCTGGGTCGCGCTGGAACGAGTTGCGCTCGCCGACTTCGTTCGTAGTACGCCGGACGGCCTGACCACGCTCGTCGGGGAACACGGCCATGCGTTGTCGGGTGGGGAACGCCAACGCCTCACCGTCGCGCGCCTGCTGCTGGCCGAGCACGGTCTGGTGATCCTCGACGAACCGACAGAGCATCTGGATGAGGCGACGGCACGACTCTTGTTGACCGAGGCGTTGCACGCGCTTGCCGATCGCACCGTCGTCGTCATGACCCACCGCCCCGATCTACTCCCCCATCTGCCCGTCGCGATCGACCTGGGCGAGCGCTAATCGTCAGCCAGTTCCCAGCGCCTCTGCCAGCAGCCCGTGCTCGACCTCGCCAAGCGGAATGGTGCTGACCGCGGCCAACGCCGACCCGGACATCTTCTTCGCCGTCTTGCGGATCACCTCGACGAGGTGGTCGCGGTCGAGTTGGCCGGCCACCGCCGCCAGCTGAGTCTCGATGAACACGAGGCACGCGGCGTCCTCCACCAGTTGACCACCGTCACCCTGGCGCAGGACAGCCGCTTGGGCCGCTGTGACGGTCGGTTCGTCGTAGCCGACGGTGCGCATGATCGAGGCGAGGTCGTCGGCGTGCCGGCGGCGCTGGTCGCGTTTCCACTGCAGGTAGCCGGCGCGGCCGGCGGCGTAGTCCGAGCGCGGCAGTTCCCATCGGCACAGGTGATGCGCCCGCGCGGCGAGTCGGACGGCATCGTCGACTCCCGGCGACAGCAGCACCACCCACTCAGCGGCGATGCGGCCGTGTGCGAGCGCGAGCGGTTGCTCCGCGCCGCGCACCACCACTCGGGTGGGGTCTGCCGTGTTCGCCGTGTCGATCGCCTCGACCGCGGCGT
>CAZREK010000303.1:0-3398 GCA_964598965.1 uncultured Bifidobacterium sp.
TTCAACCCGGGCAAGCAGCCAGGGTCGATGCCGGCGTGCGTGGAGATTGACACCGGATACGGCGAGGCGCTGTGGATGTCGGACGTGGGTCGCGAGGTCGTGGCGCTGTCGTCGCCCACTGCGCCCGAACGCACAGCAGTCTGAGCCGAGCGCGCTCAGTACTCCGGGTCGGGCTCGCGGCGCGAACCCGGCTGGGCCTTCGGGCCGGTGCGCGCCGCAAGCCGCGCGAGAACATCGGACACCATCGCCAAGCCGGGGGCATCGGCGTATTGGTTCTTCAGGTCGGCGAGGTAGGTGGTGACGAAGTCGAGGCGCTCCGCCAGCCCGACCGCGACGAAGGTGCTGATCTTCGGGTCGCTGTCCAGCAACGCTCGTCCGTCTCGGGCATAGCGCAGCACGGAAGGCTCCGTCGCCACCACGCTGGCGCTGTGTCCGCTGCCCAACAGCACTGCAACCTCGCCGAGCAGCGCGCCGGGGTGCACCACACGGTTCACGACCACACCGCCCTTGCGCACGTCGAGCGCGCCGGACACGAGCACCCAGATGCTGCCGGTCGTGGTTCCTTCCTCGATGACGACGTCGCCCGCGGCGTACGCCACCTCAGGGAGCGTCGCGGAGAGGCTGAGCATGTCGGACATGCTCGGGGATGGTACGGGTGAATTGTTTCCGCAGGTTGCCCGCTTCGCGCGTCAGGGGAACAGCACCCACGCGTTGCGCGGCCCGCGCACCTGACCACCGGCCCACGTGACCTCCGATGCCGGGTCGAGGTGGAACGACGGGATGCGGGCGATGAACTCCTCGATGGCCACCCGCAGCTCCATGCGAGCCAGGTTGGAGCCTGCGCAGCGGTGGATGCCGCTGCCGAAGGCCACATGGCGGTTGTGCTCGCGGTCGATGATCACCTTGTCGGCGTCGGGGAACACCGACGGGTCGCGGTTGGCCGCCGGGAAGCTGAGGAGAATGCGGTCGCCGGCCTTCATCGGGCAGCCGCTGTGCTCGACGTCTTCGGTGACCATGCGACCCATCGTCACGGGCGAGTAAGCGCGCAGCAGTTCCTCCACTGCGGTCGGCATGAGTTCAGGCTCGGCCACCAGGCGGGCCAGGTCGCCCGGGTTGCCGGCAAGGTGCCACAGCGCGGACCCGATCGCCGACCACGTGGTGTCGACGCCGGCGATCAGCGCCAGCGCGGCGGTGCCCAACACGTGAGCTTCGGGCACCTTCTCGCCGTCGACCTCTGCGTGCAGCAGGAAGCTGATCAGGTCGCTGCCTTCGGCATCGCGGCGCTCTTCGATGAGCGCCTGGAAGTACTGCAGCAGCGCGTTGCGCGACGGCACCACACGCGCCTCGTCGGTGGCGAACTCGAGCACGTCGCGCACCCAGCCGGTGAACATGTCGGAGTGGTCCTCGGGGACGCCCAGCAGCATGCCGATCACACGCACAGGAATCTGCTGCGCGTAGCCGGCAGCGACGTCGGCGCGACCCTTGTCGACGAAGCCGTCGACCAGCCGACGGCACAGGGCGCGGGTGGTGGGCTCGTACTCGGCGACGCGCTGCGGCGAGAACCACGGCAGCAGCAGGCGGCGCGACCAGGTGTGCACCGGCGGGTCCGAGCTGATCGGCGGCAGGCCTGCGGGCAGCTGCGGGCCATCCGCGCTGGGACCGCCAGCAGGCGGCACGACGGCAACGCGGGCGGAGCTGAAGTGCTGCACGTCGTGGGCGATCGCGGTCACTTCCGCGTACGTGGTGGGCAGCCACGAGCCGCCGTACCGGTCGCTGTGCGCAACGGGGCAGCGGTCGCGCAGGTCGTCCCAGATGCCGAACGGGTCGCGGATGTAGCCCTGGTCGAAGATGTCGTAGTCCGTGGCCCAGTCGAGTACCGGTTCGGTCATGGTCGAGTCCCCCAAGAGTCGCTGACCCGGTCAGAGTACCCAGCGCTCTCCGGCCGTGTCGGGTCGAGGTCACCCGAGCAGACGGTCGACGAAGCGCAGTGCCGCTTGCGATGCCTCGTGGCGCCAGATGGCCACCACGTCGTCAGTGTTCGGTGCGGCCAACGCGTTCGCCATCTGCTGCACCACGTCACGCTGGCGAGTCAGCAAGGGGGTGGGGTCCACGCCGTTCTCATGCGACAGCAGCAGCTTCAACAGCAGTTCGCTGCGCAGATCGCGCAGGTGAGGCACCGGTTCGGCCAGCCAGGCTTCCAGCAGCATCCGTCCCTGAGGGGTGATGGTCAGCACGGTTCGCTGCCCACCGGCGATGCCCGGTTCGGAACCCGACGCGACCAGGTGACCGCGAGCCACCAACTGGTCGAGGGCGCGATAGGTGAGGGCGCGCGACAAGGACCACACCCGCCCGAGGTCGCCCTCCGGTCGCAGGCGTTGGGCGACTGCGAAGCCGTGTGTCGGCGCGACGGCGACGACTCCCAGGCACGCCCACTCGCCGAGGAGCAGTTCACCGGTGCCCCGAGTCACGCCGCGTACACCTCGATGTCGGTGGCCTTCACCGACGCGAACACCTGGCTGCCGACGGTGATCGCCAGCGCATCGAGCCCGGCGGAGGTGACCTCGGCCGTGAGCGGCACGGCGCCGGCCAGTTGGACACGAACTCGTCCGCCCAGTTGCTCCACGCCGGTGACCGTACCCGGCCACGTGTTGCGGGCGCTGGTGTCGGCAACATGGCGGGCGAGCACCACCGAGTGCGGCCGGATCACTGCCCAGGCGGCGCCCGGCGGTGCGTCGGCGATCACCACGTGCGCACCGCTCTCGGTGGTGAGGACCCCGTCGCGAACCTCACCGCGCACCAGGTTCACGCCGACCAGGTCGGCGACGTAACGCGAACGTGGGTGGGCGGCGATGTCGGTCAACCTGCCTTCCTGCACCACGCTGCCGTGCTCCATCACGACGATGCGGTCGGCGAGGGCAGCGGCGTCCACCGGGTCGTGAGTGACCACGAGTGTGGCGACACCGGACTCACGCAAGTGCCGCGCCAGGTCCGTACGTACGGTGCCGCGCGTGGTGGCGTCGAGCGCCGCCAGCGGCTCGTCCAGCAGCAGCACGTCCGGCTCGATCGCCAAGGCGCGGGCGAGGGCCACCCGCTGTGCTTGGCCGCCGGACAGCGTCGTCGGCAGCGCATCGGCGAACTCGCTCAAGCCCACTCGCCCCAGCCACATGGCAGCGGTGGCGCGAGCTGCGGTGCGTCGGGTGCCGCGGGCCCGCACCCCGAATGCCACGTTCTCCAGCACCGTCAGCGAGGGGAACAGGGCGTAATCCTGGAACGCCATCCCCACCTTGCGCTGTTCGGGCGCGACGAACACCGCGGCGGCAAGATCGTCAACCACGCGTCCATTAATGGTGATGCTGCCCCCGTCCAAGGCCTGCAGGCCGGCGATGGTGCGCAACACC
>CAZREK010000304.1:0-3383 GCA_964598965.1 uncultured Bifidobacterium sp.
CGCCGAAACAAGAGAGCGGGTGACGGGAATCGAACCCGCGTTCTCAGCTTGGGAAGCTGATGTTCTGCCTCTGAACTACACCCGCAGAATCGTCGGACAATCTACCGCGGTCAGACCTGAACTGTTAGCGCCGCGGGGGCGTAGTCGGCGGGGGCGGGCAGCCCCAGGCACTGCAGCAGGGTGGCGGCCACGTTGGCCAGGCCGGCACGCTCCACCCCGGTGACGCGTACCGTGCGGCCGAGGAAGTCGAGCATCACGAACGGCACGGGCGACAAGGTGTGCGACTTCTTCGGCACCGGCGTGCCGTCGGCCTGGTACTGCACGGCGCCCTTGGAGTCGCGTTCGACCATGATCTCGCAGTTGCCGTGGTCGGCGGTGACGATGAGGGTGCCGCCGGCGCGGCGGACCTCCTCGAACACTCGTCGCAGCGAGATGTCCAGGCCTTCGACGGCGATCGTCGCCGACTGCACGCTGCCCGTGTGGCCCACCATGTCGCCGGCGGCGAAGTTGGCGCGGATGAAGTCGTGACGACCCTCGCGAATGCAGCGGATGATCTCGTCGGCGGTCTCGGCCGACTTCATCCACGGCCGCTGCTCGAACGGCACGCGGTCGCTCTCGATCTCCACGTAGTCCTCGAGGCCGTCGTCGAACTTGTCGCTGCGGTTGCCGTTCCAGAAGTAGGTGACGTGGCCGTACTTCTGCGTCTCCGCGATCGCGGCCTGATGCAACCCGGCGGTGGCGATGACCTCCGACACGGTGTTGGTGACGCGGGTGGGCGGCACCAGGTACTCGGCGGGAATCTTCAGGTCGCCGTCGTACAGCGCCAGGCCGGTGACCAGCAGGTCGGCCGGCAGCGGCCCGCGGTCGAACGCGTCGAACGGGGTTTCGGTGAGTGCCCGGTAGACCTCGATCATCCGGTCGCCGCGGAAGTTGAACAGCACCACTGCATCGCCCGCCTGCATCGCGCCCACCGGCGTACCGGCGGCGTCGACGACGGTGAACGGCGGCAGGAACTGATCGCTGACGCTGGGGTCCTCCGTGCGGAACGTGGTGATCGCTTCGGTGGCTGAGCGGAACGGGCGGGCGCTGCCGAGGCAGTGCGCCTGGTAACCGCGCTGCACCACCGACCAGTCGGCTTCGTAGCGGTCCATGGTGACGCCCATGCGGCCGCCACCCGAGCCGATGACCGGGGTGACCCCGGTGCGCGCGCCCAGGTCCGCGCAGAATGCTTCCAGTTGCTGCACGTACTGGTCGCCGGTGCCGTCGCGCACGTCGCGCCCGTCCAGCAGCACGTGCACCACCAAGTGCGTGGCGCCATCGGTGGCCGCGCGTTCCAACATGATCTCCAGGTGGCGGATGTGCGAGTGCACGTTGCCGTCCGACAGCAGGCCGATGAAGTGCACGCGCTTGCCGGCTGCGCCGCGCGCCATCACCTGCCGCCACGCATCGCCCCAGATGCGGCCGTCGGCCATTGCCTGCTCCACCTGCTTCGCGCCCTGGTCGAAGATGCGCCCGGCGCCGAGGATGTTGTGGCCGACCTCGCTGTTGCCCATGTCGGCGTCGGAGGGCAAGCCCACTGCGGTGCCGTGAGCGCGCAGCTCGGTGCGCACTGCCGGGTGACCTTCCACGGTCTCGTCGCGCAGCACGGAGTGAAGGAACGGCGCGTGGGCCAGCCACACCGAGTTGTCCTCGGTGGGTGGGGCGAGGCCGACCCCGTCCAAGATCGCGAGCACCAGTGGGGCAGCGGGACGGTTGGTCGTGGGCATGACTTCAGGCTACCGAGCACGCCGAAAGCGCCCCAGTTGCCCGGCGGAACTAGGCTCGCCCCGTGATCCTCTCCGACGCCACGCTGCGCGAGCTCCTCGGGTCGGGCTACATCTGCATCGACCCCTACGACCCGCAGCTGGTGCAGCCGGCCAGCGTCGACGTGCGCCTTGGCAACGAGTTCCGCGTCATGCGCAACAGCCGCCTCACCCACATCGACCCGTTCGAACCGCAGGACCGGCTGATGGACACGGTCTCGGTGCCCGACGGCGAGCCGTTCGTGCTGCACCCCGGCGAGTTCGCGCTCGGCCACACCGCGGAGATCATCGGTTGCCCCGGCGACATCGTCGGCATCGTCAACGGCAAGTCGTCGCTCGGCCGCCTGGGCATTCAGGTGCATGCCACCGCCGGCTTCATCGACCCCGGGTTCAAGGGCACAGTCGTGCTGGAGTTGTCCAACGTCGCCAACCTGCCCATCCTGCTGCGGCCGGGGATGAAGATCGCACAGATGGTGTTCCAACGCCTCGACCGCGCCGCCGAGCGCCCATACGGTCACCCCGACCTGGGCAGCAAGTATCAGGGCCAGCAGGGTGCGGTCGCCAGCAAGTACGACCAGAACACGCTCTGAGCGTTACGGCGCCAACCGCTCGGCGCTGACGATCACCGGCACCTTGTTGCTCCAGTAGTCGGCCCAGTAGATGCGGTACGCGGCACCGGTGTCGAACGCGTTGGCGTTGTCGCGCAGCAGCACGAACTCCATGTCGGCGATGAAGACGGCGTGGTACCCGTAGCGCTGGTAGCGCGAACCCCACTTGAAGCTGGGCGTGTCGACCTTCACCACGCCCTCCACGCTGTGCAACGGCACGTCACCCGCGTCGAAACGGTCGGCGACCTTGTAGTTGCGCCGCAGCAGGAACCCGATCGCGATCAGCACCGGTACGACCCCGACAGCGGCCATCCACAGCTGCGAAGTGTCGCCGTTCAACTGCGGGATGATGAACGCGAGCGACGCGACCAATCCGATGACGACGATGATCAGCACTTTCGGCACATGCCCGCGCGCGACTTTGGCACCCTGTTGCATCCGCTCCAGTTGCCGCGGCGAGAACCGCATCTGACGATTCGCCGCCAGGTCGTTCTCGTCGAAACTGAAGGACTCCGCCAAGCTCGAGTCGTAGATCCCGCGCATGCCTTCGACGCTAACGAGCGCTGCGCGCCACAATGAAGCCGTGCAGCGGGACACGTGGCCGTTGATCGGCAGGGACGAGTTGGTGGGCCGCGTGCTGCGGCACCTCAGCGACCCTGGGTGTGACGGAGTCTTCCTGGTGGGCGGCCGCGGCGTCGGCACCACCCGCGTGCTGCATGAGGTGCATGGTCGCCTGCGGGCCAGCTCTCGACCCACGACGAAGGCGGTGGCCTCGCAAGCGCACCGCTCCACCCCGTTCGCCGCCCTGGTGCCGACGTTCCCCGCCGATGTACCCAGCGAACCGGTGGCGCTGTTCCAGCACCTCCGTCACGTTGCCGGCTCACCCCGACCGCACGAACGCCGCCGACGAGGCGCTGGCGGAGATGGCTCCGTTGAGCTGTGACGGAGCACTGAACGAGGCACGCCAGCAGTT
>CAZREK010000305.1:0-3381 GCA_964598965.1 uncultured Bifidobacterium sp.
CGGTGGCGCTCGCCGAGGCAGCGGAGGCGCCGACAGCGAGGGTCAAGGTGGCAAGGGCGGTGGCAGCGCGCCGGCGGATGGATGCGGTCGTAGTGTTCATGATGGTGACTCCTTCTGCGGAGCAAGATCACGACCGTCGCGAGTTCTCGCGCTTTTCTCGCTGTCAGGTGGCGAGACGCTGACGCAATGTGTCCACACCGTCGCCGGACACCTCCGGCAACGGCGCGGTGCGCCCGCTGGCGAGCAGGATGAGTGCCTCGGCCGGCCCGACCACCTCGGGGCCGTCACCCCACGTCCAGTCGACGTCGGTCGCCCGCCAGCGGAGGCCCTTCATCCGCTGCTTCGACTTCACGAACCCACCGAGTGTGGGCATGACGTCGAGCGCTGCGGTGAGGTGGTCCGCAGGGATCGCCCGAGATCGCCCGAGCGGACGCAGGATGTCCTGGAGGTGGATCATGTGATCGACGAAACCCTCCTTCGTCGGGATCACTTTGGTGATGCCGCGTCGGGTCTTTCCGTCGACGACGCCGCGCCACGCCGCGCGCAGCTCGGCCGGTGAGTGTTCTGTGCCGAAGTCGATGGAACCCTTCAGTGATGCCTTTGGAACGTTGAAGCCGTACTTGCCCAGCATCAGCACCATCTTCGGCATCGGGGTGGTGTGCCCCAGCAGCATGTGCGAGATCACGTCGCGGACGCGCCAGCCGGCGCACAGGGTGGCGTGGTCGAAGGATGCGTCGTCGAGGCCGTCAAGCGTGTCGGCGATCGCACGTGACTCGGCCCACATCAGCGTCTCGTGGTCAGGGCCGGTCGTTGCCATGTATGTCCCCCTCGGTTGGTGGTGTCGCGAGTATGCACCACCGGCGGGGGGTCAGATTTCCGGGGCCGCCTGGGTCGTCAGCACGCCCGGCCGGCGATGCGTACGTAGGCGCCGATGGTGCCGAGGTTCTCGGCGCTCCAGCTGTTCCAGTCCACGTTGGAGAGGCGCGCATCGAGCGCCGGGAACACGTCGCCCCAGTCGTCCCACACGTATCCGCCGCAGTAGGTCAACGACGGTCGCACGTACACCTCGAACTCGTCCAGCAACAGCCCGCTGGCACTGAAGTAGCCACGGTTGTCGGTGGTGGCGGTCCAGACCCGACCGGACGGCACCGAGCGGATCACGACCTGCAGTCCGGCCACCGGAGCGAGCGACTTCGCGTCCACGATGCGGCCACTCATGACCTGCACTCGAGCTGCGGCCGACGTGTCGGCGGCCGTGGCGCCGATGGAGAGTGCCGCGCACGCGAGCGCGGCGGCGGTGAGGCGGCGAATGGTGGTGGTCTTCATGGCAGATGGCTCCTTCTGCCCGTCCAGAGGAGCCGCCGCCGAGAACCTGTCACAAACTGTGGAGCGGGTGACGGGAATCGAACCCGCATAGCCAGCTTGGAAGGCTGGAACTCTAGCCATTGAGCTACACCCGCGAAGGGGCGTCAGTGTAGCGACCGGTCGGTTTCGTCACTCGGCCGCGGCAGCCACCAAGCGGTCGAGCAACGCCACGTAGCGGGGCTCTCGTAACAGCGCCTGGAACTCGGCGTGTCCCTCGGCGCCCTGAGCACGGGTCAGCACTTCCGTCACCCCACCTGCTTCGCGCCACAGGTCCTGGTGCGGCGAGCGCAGCACCTGGCGTACCTCGGCCAGCGCCGCAGCGAACTCTTCCACCGCGTGAGGGAGCCCCCGCCGCACAGCGAGGTCTGCCTGTTGCATCGCCAGCACCCTACGGCGCAACGCCGCTCCGTCGAGCGGGCCGACGTCGGGCGGGCCCTGCGCCGCCGGACCGAGAGCACGAACGGCCTTGGAGGCGAACGAACCCGGCCGCGCGCCAGTGCTGATCACGAACTTGATCAACATCTCGAGGTCGGCGTCCGCGCGGCCGGCGGCGGCTTCCACCTCCACTTCGCGGAACTGCGTCACCGGCGCACCCTCGCGGTCGACGGTGACACGGTCGTCGGTGATCTCCGCCAACTCGCGACCATCCGCGTCGGTCACGGTGGTCGGCTGCCGATGATTCACGAGCGTCGCCACCGGTGTCAGTGGCAGGCCTCTGGTGTAGCCGAAGACCATCCACACGAGGCTGAGCGGCGGATCACCAGGCGTGCTCAACGGCAGCTGCAACTCGTCGCGCTCGTTGTCACCTGCGGCGGGCAGCTTGAGGTGCCAACCGTCGTCGTGACCGCCCGTGCGGCGGCGCAGCGTGATGCGGTGACGTGCGAGCCGCAAGTCGTCGGTGTCGTAGTACGTGGCGGTCAGCACGAGACGAGGCAACCGACGCCCGGTACCGATCGATGCGGGCAGCGCGGGCACCGACCAGTCGTCGTCGACCTCCAGCTTGCGTTCGATCTCGCGATGCACCGCGTGGTCATTCACGACCGCGACGGTACCGGCGGTGCGGCTACGCGAGCACAGCAGCGCCGGCCGCGGCGATCTCCACGTCCTGTTCCGCCGTCCCGCCCGACACCCCGACGGCGCCCACCAGTTCACCACCGACCATCACCGGCTCGCCACCACCGAACACCACCAGCCGAGGCGTATGGGTGATGCCGTGCACCAAGGACGGCTCGTCCTTGATCATCCCCCACCAGTTCGCGGTGGGGACACCGTTGAACATCGTCACCGTCCACGCCTTGTTGTGCGCGATGTCCATCGACAGCACGGGCGCGCCATCCATGCGCGCGGTGGCGATGGGGTGGCCGCCGCGGTCGCAGACCGAGATGCACGCAGCGACACCGATGCGCGTAGCGGCGTCGATCGCCGCGGTGACGATTCGCTGCGCGCCGGCGAGCGTGAGGTCGGTGCGGGTGGTGGTTGCGTCGGACATGATCGGCCTCCTGGTGATGTGACGAGCGCATCCTGCACAGTCGCCGTCGTGCGAGCAAGCTCGACGTTCCGCCTGGCGTACCACCCGGGCCGATCCGTGAACCGGTGTTCCGACTATCGGAACGTGACCATTGTCACCGGCACCCGCGCGCAGGGATAGTCGCCCCCTACTCGACTTCCAGAGGGGGACCAATGCGAGTGAACAAGGGAATGCGACGCGCGCTCAGCGTCGTCGTGGTGGCGGCCTTCGCCGTCGCTGCGTGTTCCGATGACAAGAAGACCGATTCACCCGACACCACGGCCGCCACCTCGGCCACGGGTGGGTCCGAGACCACCACGGCCGGCACGGCCGCCGAGGGAGCGATGGACTGCGGCCTCGGCACCGGCGTTGCCGCCACCGGCGAGCCGATCAAGATCGGCGCCGTCGTGGGTGCCACGGGCCCGGCTGACTTCAGCTCGGCCTCGAAGGGCGCTCAGGCGTACTTCGACTGCGTGAACGCGAACGGCGGCATCATCCTCAATAACGGC
>CAZREK010000306.1:0-3356 GCA_964598965.1 uncultured Bifidobacterium sp.
GATGCGGTGGACGAGGTCGTGGAGTCGGTGGAGACCACGGAAGAGGAGACCAACTGACATGGGTCAGAAGATCAATCCCTACGGCTTCCGCCTCGGCGTCACCACCGAGTGGAAGAGCCGCTGGTTCAGCGAGCGCGAGTACAAGGACTACCTCACCGAGGACTGGAAGATCCGTCGTGCGCTGATGACCAAGCTCGAGTCCGCTGCGGTCAGCCGCATCGAGATCGAGCGCACCCGTGACAAGGTGCGGGTGGACATCCACACCGCCCGTCCGGGCATCGTCATCGGTCGCCGTGGCGCCCAGGCCGACGAGTTGCGCGCTCTGCTCACGCAGATCACCGGCAACCCGAAGGTGCAGCTGAACATCGTCGAGATCAAGAGCCCCGAGCTCGACGCAGCGCTGATCGCTCAGGGCGTTGCCGACCAGCTGGTCAACCGCATCGCCTTCCGTCGTGCGATGAAGCGTGCGGTGCAGAACGCTCAGAAGGCCGGCGCTCTCGGCATCCGCGTGCAGTGCTCGGGTCGTCTCGGCGGCGCCGAGATGAGCCGCACCGAGTGGTACCGCGAAGGCCGTGTGCCGCTGCACACGCTCCGCGCCGACATCGACTACGGCATGCGCGAGGCTCGCACCTCCAGCGGCCGCGTCGGCGTCAAGGTGTGGATCTACAAGGGCGACATCGTCCCCTACAAGGCTCAGAGCGAGGACAAGGTGTCGCGTGAGGCGGCGATGGCCGTCGGCGAGGCCGCCGGCATGGCTGCTCCGCGCAAGGTCGTGTCCTCCACCGGTCGCCGCAAGGCCGACGAGGTCGAGGCCGACGCCACCCCGCTGGTCAAGGAAGCCGATCCCGAGCTGGAGAAGCTGCTCGACGAGGAAGAAGAGATCGCTCGCCGTACTCACGGTGGCGCTCACGAAGCCCCGCACTTCCGTGGGGAGGACTGATCCATCATGTTGATGCCCCGTAAAGTCGCACACCGCAAGCACCAGCGCGGTCGTATGAACGGAATGTCCAAGGGTGGCACCAGCCTCGCCTTCGGCGAATACGGCATTCAGGCGCTCGAGCCGGGCTGGCTGACCGCCCGCCAGATCGAGGCCGCCCGTATCGCCATGACCCGCGCCATCAAGCGTGGTGGCAAGGTCTGGATCAACATCTTCCCGGACAAGCCCGTCACCAAGAAGCCGGCCGAGACCCGCATGGGTTCGGGCAAGGGCAACCCCGAGCTGTGGGTGGCCGTCGTCCGTCCGGGTCGCGTGCTGTTCGAGCTGTCGTTCCCGAACGAAGAGACCGCCAAGGCCGCCATGGCCAAGGCCATCCAGAAGCTGCCGATCAAGGCGCGCATCATCACCCGTGAGGAGGTCTACTGATGGCTCGTAACAACTCCGAGCTGAAGGAAATGGATCTCGCCGCCCTCGTGGAAGAGCTGCGGGCCACCAAGCAGGAGGCGCTGAACCTGCGCTTCCGCAATGCCACCGGGCAGCTCGACAACACCGCCGAGATCGGCAAGGTGCGTCGCCAGATCGCCCGTATCAACACCCACATCCGTGCGAAGGAAATCGCGCTGGCAGAGGGAAGCAACTGATGTCCGAAGAGCAGAACACCCAATCGCCCGCTGGGCGCGCAGCGCGCAAGACCCGTGAGGGCCTGGTCGTGTCCAACAAGATGGACAAGACCGCTGTCATCGCCGTCGTCGAGCGCGTGCGTCACCCCAAGTACGGCAAGTTCATGCTGCGTACCAAGAAGCTGTATGCCCACGACGAGACCAACGACGTGAACATCGGCGACAAGGTCCGCGTCATGGAGACCCGCCCGCTCAGCAAGAACAAGCGCTGGCGCGTCATCGAGATCGTGGAGCGTGCCAAGTGATTCAGCAGGAGTCCCGCCTCCGCGTCGCCGACAACAGCGGCGCCAAGGAAGTGCTGTGCATCAAGGTGCTCGGCGGCACCCGCCGTCGTTACGCCGGCATCGGCGACATCTTCATCGCTTCGGTGAAGGACGCCATCCCCGGTGCAGCCGTGAAGAAGGGCGACGTCGTCAAGTGCGTCGTCGTTCGCACCAAGAAGGAGCGTCGTCGTCCGGACGGCAGCTACATCCGCTTCGACGAGAACGCGGCCGTCATCATCAAGGACGACCTCACTCCTCGCGGCACCCGCATCTTCGGCCCAGTCGGCCGTGAGCTGCGCGACAAGAAGTTCATGCGCATCGTGTCGCTGGCCCCGGAGGTCATCTGACCATGAAGATCAAGAAGGGCGACACCGTCGTGGTCATCACCGGCAAGGACAAGGGCCAGGAGGGTGAAGTCGTCCAGGTCTTCCCCGCCGACAACAAGGTCATCGTCAACGGGATCAACACCGCCAAGAAGCACCAGAAGCCCAAGAAGTCGAACCAGCAGGGCGGCATCATCGACCGCGACATGCCGATCGACGCCAGCAACGTGATGCTGGTGCACAAGGGCAAGCCCACTCGCGTGGGTTACCAGCTCCAGTCCGACGGCACCAAGGTGCGCGTCGCCAAGCGCACCGGTGAGGTGATCGCATGACCACCGCCACGGCTCCCCGCCTGAAGGCGAAGTACCTCAGCGAGATCCGCAGCTCGCTGAAGAGCGAACTGCAGCTCGAGAACTCGATGCAGGTTCCCAAGATCGAGAAGATCGTGATCAACATGGGTGTCGGCAAGGCCACCCAGCAGCCGTCGCTGCTGGAAGGCGCGGTCGCCGACCTCACCAAGATCAGCGGTCAGAAGCCGATCATCACCAAGGCCGGCAAGTCCATCGCCGGTTTCAAGCTGCGTGAAGGTCAGTCGATCGGATGCAAGGTCACCCTTCGCGGCGACCGCATGTGGGAGTTCCTCGACCGCCTGATCGCGGTCGCGATCCCCCGTATCCGCGACTTCCGCGGCCTGCCGGCGCACAGCTGGGACGGTCGGGGCAACTACACCTTCGGTCTCAACGATCAGACCGTGTTCCCGGAGATCGATTACGACAAGATCGATTCGCCCCGTGGCATGGACATCACGATCGTCACCACCGCCGTCACCAACGACCAGGGCAAGGCCCTGCTCGACGCCTTCGGCTTCCCGTTCAAGCGGGGCGACGAGGCTGGTGCGGCTCCCGTTCAGAAGAAGCGTCGTGGCCCGGTCCGCGGCGGTGGCAAGGGCCCGGGCAAGCCGGGTGCCAAGAAGAAGTAAGAGGGCAACGCAATGGCGAAGAAGTCGCTGATCAACAAGAGCAATGCCACGCCCAAGTTCAAGGTGCGCGGCTACACCCGTTGCCGTCGCTGTGGCCGGGCCCGCTCGGTGTACCGCAAGTTCGGCCTCTGCCGCGTGTGCCTTCGTGAGATGGCCCACGCCGGCGAGATCCCG
>CAZREK010000307.1:0-3356 GCA_964598965.1 uncultured Bifidobacterium sp.
GTAGTTCTGGTCGAACTTCAGTTGCGCGGCCGGCTTGTCCGGGCTGATGCCCAGGATGGCCGTGTCGCCCACCTGACCGGCGATGTCGCGCAGGTTGCACGCCTGCTGCGTGCAGCCCGGGGTGTTGGCCTTCGGGTAGAAGAACACCATCACCCGCCGCCCCTTGAAGGACTTGAGAGTGACGGTGTTGCCGTGCTGGTCGAGCAGCGAGATGGCCGGTGCGGTCTTGCCGGTGGTGAGCATGACCGGCGAGTGTAGGTCACTCAGCTCAGTCGGCGCCCGTGCCCGTAGAACCCACCCACGGGGCGGGCGTGGGCGTGGTAGTGGGTGGGGATCGAGCGCATGTTGTCGTCCACGCGGTGCTCGTAGTCGTAGTGCGCGGCGGTCACCTCGGCCAGGCGGGCCAGCATCTGCTCACGCAGTTCGGGCGGCGGCGCAGGGTCGTGCACCTTCCACACCACCATCGGGGTGCAGCACGACTCGCACTCCGCCACCCAGCACAGATCGTCCTCGTGGAACCAGTCGGTCATGCGCTCTGCAGCGCACAACTCGCAGTCGGCGGCCGGCGAACCGGCGCCGCCGTCAGGCATCGATCGCTCGACGCACCTCGGCGATGTAGTCGGCCACCGCATCCGCGCCGCCGTCCATCAGGCGGCGCACCACCGACGCACCCATCACCACGCCGTCGGCAACATGGCAGGCCTCGCGAGCCTGTTCGGCGTTGGACACGCCGACACCCACCAGCACCGGCACGTCGGTGACGGCCTTCAGGCGGGCGGCCAGCGAGGTGGCGGTACCAGCGAGCGATGAACGCTCGCCGGTGACACCCAACAGGCCCACGGAATACAGGAACCCGCGAGCGCGGGCGGCGATGCGCGGCAGGCGTTCGTCGGGGGCCGTGGGAGCCGCGAGCATGACTGTCTCGACGCCTGCCGCATCGGCAGCTTCGCACCACGGGCCGGATTCCTCCAGCGGCAGGTCGGGCACGATCGCGGCCACGATGCCCGCGTCGCGCAGCGAGTTCGCGAAGCGCTCGTGGCCCGCGTGATGAATCGTGTTGTAGTACAGCATCACGGCGAGCGGAATCTGCACGTCCAGTTCGCGGGCCTCTTGCAGAATGCTGACCGGGGTTGCTCCGCTGTCCAGCGCGGCCTGCGAGGCGGCCTGGATGACCGGCCCGTCCATCACCGGGTCGCTGAACGGGATGCCGATCTCGATTGCGTCGGCACCGGCCGCGACCGCAGCGCGCAACGCCTGCTGCCAACCCTGCAGGCCGCCGGTGATGTACGGCACGAGCAGCTTGCGACCCGCAGCCCGCTTGGCGCGGAACTGGCTCTCCATCTCGCCGAAAGTTTGCGTGCTCATAGCTTCAACACATCCATCATCTGGTTGACGTCCTTGTCGCCCCGGCCGGACAGGTTCATCAGCACCGTCTGGCCCTGCATCGTGGGGGCTGCGCGCACGATCCAGGCCAGTGCGTGCGCCGGTTCGAGCGCGGGGATGATGCCCTCCGTGCGGGACAACAGCTGGAACGCCTCGATCACCTCGGCATCGGTGACGTTGGGGTACTCCGCACGGCCGATGCTGGCGAGGTACGAGTGCTCCGGGCCGACACCCGGGTAGTCGAGGCCGGCAGAGATGCTGTGCGCCTCCTGCACCTGGCCGTACTCGTCCTGCATGAGGTAGCTGCGCATCCCGTGCACGACGCCCGGCTGCTGACGGCTGACCGCTGCGCCACCCGCTGGCTCGACACCCACCAGCCGAGTGCGATCGTCGACGAAGCCGCTGAACAGGCCAATGGCGTTGGAGCCACCGCCCACACACGCCACCGCGACGTCCGGCACGTCGCCCAGCAATTCGATCGACTGCGCACGAGCCTCCTGACCCACCACCCGGTGGAACTCGCGCACCATCCACGGGTAGGGATGCGGACCCATCACCGAACCGAGGCAGTAGTGGCTGTGCTCCACGTTCGCCACCCAGTCGCGCATGGCCTCGTTGACCGCGTCCTTCAGCGTGCGGCTGCCGCTGTGCACGGCCTCGACTTCGCTGCCGAGCAGCTTCATGCGGAACACGTTGAGCGCTTGGCGCTCGACGTCCACCGCTCCCATGTACACCTTGCACTCCATGCCCAGCAGGGCGGCCGCTGTCGCGCTGGCTACACCGTGCTGGCCAGCGCCAGTCTCTGCGACGAGGCGGGTCTTGCCCATCCGCTTGGCCAGCAACGCCTGCCCGAGCACGTTGTTGATCTTGTGTGACCCGGTGTGGTTGAGGTCTTCACGCTTGAGGATCAACCGAAGACCCAACTGGGCGCCCAGCTGCTTGCACTCGGTGAGGATGGACGGGCGGCCCGCGTAGGTGCGCAGGACGTGGTCGAGCTCTTCGCGGAACACCGGGTCGGCCCAGGCATCGGTGAACGCGGCTTCCAGCTCCTGGCACGCGGGCACCAGCGTTTCGGGCACGAAGCGGCCACCGAACTCGCCGAAGCGGCCCCCAGCCGACGGCTCTGCCATCAGCGACATCACATCTCTCCGTTCACTCGCGCGAGGTCTACTCGTCGTAGGCCCAGTCGTATGGCACCCGCTCGGGGCCGATGTGGCGCGCCGGTTGGGCGGAACGGGCACGCTCGATGAAGGACTTCACCTTCAGCGCATCCTTCTTCCCTGGCGAGCGTTCGACTCCGGACGAGACATCCACTCCCCAAGGTTGCACCAGACGCACCGCCTCGGCCACATTGTCCGGGTTCAGGCCACCGGCGAGGATGACCCGCGGGCCAGGCGCGACATCGTCGACGAGACCCCAGTCGAACACGCGGCCGGAACCGGGGGCGGGTGCGTCGACCAGCACCAGGTCGGTACCGAACTGATCGGCCTTGCGCGCATCCATGGAACCGGCGGCGACGGCCTTGATGACCCAGCGCAAGCTGCGCGAAACCTCTTCCACCATCGCCGGCGACTCGTGGCCGTGCAGCTGGGCGGCCTTCAGGCCGGCGCGGTTGACGGTGTCGATGACGCGCTCGGGCAGGTCGTCGCGGAACACGCCGACGGTGAGGATCTCGGGTGGCAGGCGGCGGGTGATGTCGTACACCTGCTGCACGGCGACCTGCCGCGGCGAGGGCGCAAAGATGAACCCGACCGCGTCGGCACCCATCGCGACCGCGAGGAGTGCGTCGTCTTCGTTGGTGATACCGCAGATCTTCACGAACATGCTGACGCCACGGTACCCGCGGGGTGCGCGCCGGAAGAGGCTTTTACGCGTTGGTGAGCGCGGCGACGGCCTCGGCGGGGTCGCCGGATGTCACCAGCGACTCGCCCACCAGCACCGCGTGGTAGCCAGCGGCTCGCAGCGAGGCCGCG
>CAZREK010000308.1:0-3355 GCA_964598965.1 uncultured Bifidobacterium sp.
CTCCGAGCACGTGGACGTGCGCTGGACGTTGACGATCTTCGCCGGCGCAGTGACGGTGGCAGCCATCCCCTACATCGTGGTGACGCGTCGGCTGATCGCGCGGCTGGAGAGCGAGGCGGCTACGTCTGCGGCGGAACCAACTTCAGCTCTGGCGGAGAACACTGCACATTCGTGAGGGCGATCTCCTGGCACACCATCGCCCGCACGAACACCCACTTGCCGTCCACAAGGTACGCGTGCCCGAAGAACGAGACTTGCGTGATCTCTGTGCTGGAGAGGTAATAGCGGAACCAGGCCTCAGAGGGTGAAACGAACACGAGATCGCCGATCAATCGGTGGACACCCACCGCGAGGTCGGCGTATTGGCCGCCAAGGACCTCGTCGGTGGCTTCGACCAATCCGGTGTCGTCGTCGATGTACTCGGCATAGCGCTCCGCTGCCTTCGTGTCGCCGGCCCACAGTTCGTCGAACCGGGCCCGCAACGCGGATTCGGCCGCAGCAGCGTCGTCAGGTTGTTCACCAGGCGACGGCAGCGAAGCTTCGGGCTCGTAGCACCCGGTTTCGAACGCATCGGTCCACTCGCCGCTGAAGTCGGTGACCGGCTGAACATCGCCTGCGCCGTCCACGAAGGACAGCACCGTCGAGTCGTCGTACTCGCCGGGCGCCACCACCACCGCCCAGCCGTCCTCCGGCGTCGAGCGGTCGATCACATCCTGAGCATCGGCCACCTGCACCGCTGTGACGGAGTCGCTGACCTGGAACACGTACACCTGCAGCGGGGTGCCGTCGGCGTAGCCGCCCTGCACCACCTTCACCAGCGCGTCGCCCCTCAACCCCGCGTAGTAGTTGAAGTACTTCTCGCCGACGGTTGAACCCTGCACGAAGGTGACCCGCGCCATGCCGGCCGGGTAACACCATGCCGGTGGCACCCACCCCGTGGGCGAAGCGGCGACCTGATTGGACGGCGGGCCAACCCGTACCCACACCTCCGCACCTTGGGCATCCGTGCGGTGGACCACGAGCGGCAGCTCAGGCCCGGTGTAGTCATCGGCCCAATAGCCGTCGCCAGCACCCACATCTCCTTCCTCAACAGGAGCAGTCGTCGCTGCCGCCACATCAACCGACGATGCAGATACCGACTGCTCGTCGCCCTTGTGCTGGTCGCCGCATGCGACCGCGACCAAGCACATCACCGCCAGCCCCGCACTCGTCCAACGAGCCATCACGCACCTCCACCGTTCGTGATTTGTCCGCACCGTACCGCGGGGGAACGACAGGGTGGGCGCGGGTCAGATGCGGCGCGTCAACTGAACGCTGACCGCCCCGACCGCGCTCGCGGCCTCGCGGGCGTGGTAGCTGCTGCGGGTCAGCGGGCTGGCCTCCACATGGCCGATACCCAGGGCCTCGCCCACCTGCGCCCAATGGTCGAACTCGGCCGGCTCGGCCCAGCGCACCACCGGTAGGTGCTTGCCGGTGGGCCGCAGGTACTGGCCAATGGTGACGATGTCCGTGCCGATCGCGGCAAGGTCGGCCAGCAGGCCCTCCACCTCGTCGGCGGTCTCGCCCAGGCCGAGCATGAAGCCGCTCTTGGTGGTCAACCCGGCGGCCTTGGCGTGCGACAACACACCCAGGCTGCGTGCATAGCCCGCGCTGGTGCGCACCCTGCGCTGCAAGCGGGCGACGGTCTCCATGTTGTGGTTGAACACATCGGGCGCGGCCGCCACCAGCAGGTCCAGCGAGGCCTGGTCGCCCTTGGCGTCGCTGACCAGCGTTTCCACGACGGTGTCGGGTCGTGCCGCACGGATAGCGCGCACGCACTCGGCGACATGACCGAACCCGCCGTCCGCCAGGTCGTCGCGGGCCACCATCGTCAACACCGCGTGCTGCAGGCCCATCTGCGCGACCGCGGATGCCACACGTGCCGGCTCGTCGGCGGAGGGCGGCAACGGCTTGCGCGTGTCCACCAGGCAGAAGCCGCAGTTGCGGGTGCACCGCTCGCCCAGCACCATGAACGTGGCCGTGCCCGATGCCCAGCACTCGCTGAGGTTGGGGCACCCGGCTTCTTCGCACACCGTCACCAGCCCGTGCTCGCGCACGGTGTGGTGGGTGGCCATCACCTTGTCGCCCAGTTGCACCTTGGTGCGCAACCAGTCGGGCTTGCGGGCGGAGATGTCCAGCCCCTCCCACAGGTCGGTGCGGGCGATGTCCTGACGCTCCGCCGCACCCCAGCGTGCCTGTGCGCGACGCACCACGGCATCGACCACCGTGGCCATGTCGACATCGACGCCTTCCTCGGCCATTGAGGTCACCGGCTTGTCGCCGATGCCGCACGGCACGATGTGGTCGCGCATGTAGGCCATGTCGGTGTGCACGTTGAGCGCGAACCCGTGCATCGTGCGACCGTTGGCCAGCCGCACCCCGATGGCGCAGATCTTGCGCGGGTTGGCGCGGTCCACCCACACGCCCGGGTACTCGGGCTCGACATGGGCGGCGATGCCGAACTCGGCGAGCGTGTCGATCACCAGCTGCTGCAGGCCGGCGACATGATCGGCGGCGCCCAGCGAGTTGGGCACGTTCAGGATCGGGTAGCCCACCAGCTGGCCGGGGCCGTGGTAGGTGATGTCGCCACCGCGCTTCACCGCCACCAGCTCCGCACCCACCGCGGCGGGGTCGCAACGCAGGTTGTGGTCCAGGTCGGCGCGCGGTCCGTAGGTGAAGACGTGCGGATGCTCCAGCAGCAGAAGGTGCTGCTCGTGGCCGTGCTCGAACAGGGCGTGCTGCAGGGCGAGAGCTTCCCGATAGGGAACCCGGCCCAGCCAGCGCACCCGCAGGGGCATCAGAGCTCCTGGCTCCAGTCGCGGGTCTCGAGGATCTGCTTCACCTTCACCAGGAAGTTGGCCGCATAGGCGCCGTCGAACGCACGGTGATCCCAGGTCATCGCCAGGTTGCCCACCGGATGGATGACGATCGCTTCGTCACCGTTGGGCAGCGTGGCCACCACCGGCTTACGAGTGATCGCGTCGGTGGACAGGATGGCCACCTGCGGCTGGTTGATGACAGCCATCGTCAGCACGCTGCCCGACGAACCGTTGTTGGTGATGGTGAAGGTGCCACCCGAGATCTCGTCGGGCGACAGCTTGCGGTTGCGGGCGCGGTTGGCAAGGTCGTTGATCTCGCGAGCGATGGCCCGAAGGCGCTTGCTCTCCGCGGCGCGCACCACCGGCACCAGCAGCCCCTCGTAGTCGAGGTCGACGGCCACACCGATGTCGATGTAGTTGTGCACCACCAGCTCGTTCTCGCCCACGCTGGCGTTGAGGTGCGGGAACTCGGCCAGCGCATCGATGACCGCGCGGGT
>CAZREK010000309.1:0-3350 GCA_964598965.1 uncultured Bifidobacterium sp.
GTCATCAGCAGCAGACCGGACGTGTCGAGGTCGTGGCGGCCCACCGGGTACACCCGCGGCTCGGAGGGCACGAGGTCGACGACGGTCGGGCGCCCCTGCGGGTCACTGGCGGAAGTGATCACTCCCGTCGGCTTGTTGAGCAGGTAGTAGACGAGCCCGGGCTTGACGCCGAGCGGCACCCCGTCGATCTCGACCGAGTCCGCGTCCACATCCACACGGCGGCCAAGCACGGCGACCTCACCGTTGACCGTCACCCGGCCCGAGGCGATGAGGTCCTCGCAGACGCGACGGCTGCCCCATCCTCTGGTGGCCAGCACCTTCTGCAGGCGCTCGCCTTGCGGCATCGCGGCCGACTTGGCGGCCAACTGTTCCCACAGCGGCGGCTCGGGGACGCGCCGACGGTCAGGCACGCTGCCCGGTCGGGGGTTCGGTCGTCGGTTCGATGCGCAGACCCTGTTCCAGCGCCTCCACGACCTCGGCCGAAGGGATGAACTCGCCGATCGGCGGGAGGTCGGCCAACGTGTTGACGCCCAACTTCTCCAGGAACGACGGCGTGGTGCCGTACAGGATGGCCTGGCCGGGGCCGGTGTCGCGGCCGACCTCGGTGATGTAGCCGCGCGCCTGCAGCGTGCGCAGCACACCGTCGGGATCTACACCGCGGATGCTGCCGATCTGGGCACGCGACAGTGGCTGCTTGTAGGCGATGATCGCCAGCGTCTCCAGCGCGGCGCCGCTCATGCGGGCGCGTTGGCCGTCGAGCAGGAAGCGCTCCACGTACGGCGAAAGCTCGGGATGGGTCTGGTAGCGCCAGCCACCGGCGACCTTGGTGAGCATGAACCCGTGCCCGGCCTCGGCGTAGGCGTCGGCCAGCTCTGCGCAGAGGCGTTCGATCATCGCCACCGGCTGCTCGAGCAGCTGGGCGAGCATCTCGCTGGGGACTGGCTCGACGGCCACCAGCACGATGGCTTCGATGGCACGCACGGTTTCGGCGTCGAGCGGGTTCGGCTGGCCCGGCTGGGCTCCATCGCCGGAGAAGGCGTCGGACAAGGGAATCATCCTTCGTAGTCGTCGATCGGCAGCGACGAGAGGTCGGCGGCCGCGCCCGCGGTCCACACCACCTCGATGTCGCCGAAGCGTTCGGTCTGTTCCAGCTCCACCAGGCCCTGCTTGAACATCTCCAGCAGCGCCAGGAAGCGCACGATGACCTCCAACCGCTCGACCAGCCCGCTGGTGAGCCGGCGGAAGGAGATGCGGCCGACACGAGGTAGTTCGTCGACCAATTCGGCGAGTGCATCGGCGACGCTGACGCGTACCGGGGCGACGTGGAACAGGTCGATTCGTGGCGCCGGCTTAGGCGTGGTGGCCTTGAGGAAGGCGCGGTGCAGGCGCGCAGGCGTGACACCGTCCATCAGGTCGGGCATCAGCTCGGCGAAGCGTTCGTCCGCACCGACGGCCCGCGGGAACGAGCGGTCGGCGTCGTCCGCCAGGCGGCTGAACACGCTGGCGACGTCCTTGAACGTCTTGCATTCCAGCAGGCGGGCCAGCAGGAGGTCGCGTTCCTCCCACAGGGCCAGCTCCTCGTCGAGATCGACATCCTCGCGGCCGGGCAGCAGGCGACGGGCCTTGAGCTCCACCAGCGTGGAGGCGATCAACAGGAACTCAGTGGCCAGCTCGAGGTCCAGCGACTGCAGGCGCTCGATCTCTTCCAAGTAGGCGTCGACGATGCGGCTGAGCGGCACCTCGTAGATGTCGACCTGCTCTTTCAGGATCAGGTGCAACAACAGGTCGAACGGACCCTCGAAGACGGGAGTGGTGACCTCGACAGCCATGACCCTGAGATGGTACCGGAACTCGCTTCGGGCGGCGCAGGAGCCGCCGGTAACCTGCCGGGCGTGACACGCGTGCTTTCCTGTATCCAGCCCACGGGCGACGTCCACCTCGGGAACTACCTGGGTGCGCTGCGCAATTGGGTCAGCGGGCAGCACGAGAAGGACGCCTTCCACGGGGTGGTGGACCTTCACGCGCTCACCATCACCGAGCAGCCGGGGGTCGTGGGCCAGACCACCCTCGAGCTGGCCGCCATGCTGTTCGCGGTGGGCCTCGACCCCGACGCGGCCACCGTGTTCGTGCAGAGCCACGTCACCGAGCACAGCGTGCTGGGCTGGATCATGGAGTGCCAGGTCAGCTACGGCGAGCTCAGCCGCATGACGCAGTTCAAGGACAAGTCCGCCAAGCGCGAGCACGAGTTCGTGTCCGCCGGACTGTTCACCTACCCCGCGCTGCAGGCGGCCGACATCCTGCTGTACGACACCGACGAGGTGCCGGTGGGTGAGGACCAGCGCCAGCACGTCGAAATCACCCGCGACATCGCCATCCGCTTCAACCACCGCTTCGGCGACACGTTCGTGATCCCCAAGGCGGTCATGCCCAAGGCCGGAGCGCGGGTGATGGACCTGCAGGACCCGACCTCGAAGATGAGCAAGAGCGCCGCCACCGATGCCGGCCTGATCTACATGCTCGACGAGCCGGCGGCGATCCTGAAGAAGTTCAAGCGGGCCGTCACCGACAGCGACAGCGAGGTGCGCTTCGACCGCGAGAACAAGCCTGGCGTCAGCAATCTGCTGGAGATCCTGTCGGCGTGCACCGGCGACACCCCCGAGGCGCTGGCGGCCAAGTACACCCAGTACGGCCCGCTGAAGGGCGACACGGGTGAAGCCGTCGTCGAACTGCTGAAGCCGATCCAGGCCCGCTACCACGAGCTGATGACTGACCGCGGCGAGCTGCAGTCGCTGCTGCGCAAGGGTGCCGCCAAGGCCGGGGCCGTCGCCGCGGCCACTCTGGACCGCGCCAAGCGCAACCTCGGGCTGCTGCCCGCCTGAGCCCCTCAGGGCCGCGTCTAGACGTCGTCGGCGTCGGCCAACGCGGACGCCGCCGGTCCGCGTCCCTCCACCAGGTCGATCGTGACCGCGCTGGATCCAGCCGCTCGCAACAACTCGGCACCAATGCGTTCATGGTCGTGATAGCGGCGGAAGCGTTCGCCGCGCGGCCCGATGATCGTCGCTACCACCCTCGCCACCGACCCCAGCGTGCAATCGACCTTGCCGATGTCGTGCAACAGCGCGCCGGCGACCTCGTCGCGACTTGCCGATGGACGCCGTTCCACGAAACGGCGGGCCACCAGCAGGGCATGGCGACGGTCCTGCAACATCATCCGCTGCCACAGTTCGGCCTCGGCCGGCAGCAGCTGCGACAGCACCCAGTTGACATCCGCTGGGGCGGGCTCTGTGCGCGACAGCGACAGCACGAACCGTTTCGCCAGGTGCGACGCCGAGCTCACCGCTGCTCCGCCC
>CAZREK010000310.1:0-3348 GCA_964598965.1 uncultured Bifidobacterium sp.
GCAGGCAACACAACGAGCGCTCGAAGGCGTCAGCGTCGAGGTGTTCGACACGACGCTGCGCGACGGCCTCCAGGTGGAAGGCGTGTCGGCCACTGTCGACGACAAGCTGCGCATCGCCGAGCAGCTCGACTACCTCGGTGTGCACTACATCGAAGGCGGCTGGCCGGGCGCCAACCCGAAGGACATCGAGTTCTTCGCTCGCGCCAACAAGGAGTTGTCGCTGCGCACCTCCACGCTGGTGGCCTTCGGCAGCACCCGGCGTCCGCGCGGCAAGGTCGACGACGACGCCACGTTGCGCAACCTGCTCGACGCCAACACCTCGGCGGTATGCATCGTGGCGAAGAGCTGGGACTACCACGTGCTGGAAGCGCTGCAGACCACGCTGGAAGAAGGCGAGGCGATGATCGCCGACTCCGTCGAGTACCTGAAGGGCAACGGCCGCCGCGTGATGGTGGACATGGAGCACTTCTTCGACGGCTACAAGCGCAACCCCGAGTTCGCCCTGTGCGCGCTGGAGGCCGCGGTGGTGAAGGGCGCCAGCCATGTCGTGCTGTGCGACACGAACGGCGGCTCGCTGCCCAACGAGGTGCAGGCCATCGTCGCCGACGTGCACCGCCACGTGGGCAACGACGTCGTCATCGGCATCCACTGCCACGACGACACCGGTTGCGCGGTCGCCAACTCGCTCGCCGCGGTGATGGCCGGTGGGCGGCACGTGCAGGGCACGCTCAACGGCTTGGGCGAGCGCACCGGCAACTGCAACCTCACGTCCGTGATCCCCAACCTCGAGCTGAAGCTGGGCGCCATCTGCCTGCCGGAGGGCAACCTCACTCGCCTCACCGCGGTCAGCCACCACGTGGCCGAGGTGTTGAACCGGCCGCTCAACCCCCAGCAGCCCTACGTCGGGTCGTCGTCGTTCGCGCACAAGGCCGGCCTGCACGTCAGCGCCATCGCCCGCGCCCGTGACGCGTACGAGCACATCGACCCCGCGCAGGTTGGCAACGGCACCCGCTTCGTCGTCAGCGAGATGGCCGGCCGCGCCACCATCCAGATGAAGGCCGATGAGCTGGGTCTGCCGATGGACGGCCCGGCCGTCAACCAGGTCATCGACGACCTCAAGCGGCTGGAGCACGAGGGCTACCACTTCGAGGTCGCCGACGCCTCGCTGGAGTTGTTGATGCGCCGCGCTGCCGGTTGGGAGCAGGACTTCTTCCGCGTGGAGAGCATGCGCGTCATCACCGACGAATTGCCGAACGGCGACTTCACGACCGAAGCGACGGTGAAGGTGTGGGTCGGCTCGGGCGACGACGCGGTGCGTTCCGTGCAGACCGCAGAAGGCAACGGCCCGGTCAACGCGATCGACAAGGCGCTGCGGTCCACGCTGGTGGCCGCGTACCCGAAGCTCGATCGGGTGCACCTCACGGACTACAAGGTGCGCATTCTCGACGGTGCCACGGCCACCGGTGCGGTCACCCGCGTGCTCATCGACTTCACCAACGGCGAACGCAGCTGGACCACCATCGGGGTCTCGGGCAACATCATCGAAGCGTCGTGGAGGGCGCTGGAGGAGGGCCTCGTGTACGGGCTACTCCACGCTGCGAGCTGAGTGGCAGACTGGAGGGCGCTATGGCAGCCCCCCGCTCCGCTCCCACCCCCGTCATCGACACCACCCGCGCCTACGCGTCTCCGGCCACCGTGCCCGCCCCGTGGCAGCCTGGTCGCCCCGGCGAGCTCACCGGCTTCCAGCCCACCGGCGGTGGGCTCGGGTACCAGGGCCCCGACCAGGGCTTTGCGCTGAAGATCGCCAACGGCTTCGCGGACCGCCTGCGCCTGCAGCCGGGCGAACATGCCGCCGACGCCATCCGCGGTTGCCTCGGCGTCGCCCTGCGCCGTGCCTCCATGTTCAGCCGTGCGCCAGTCGTGCACGACCTGACCGTGGCGTTCACCGTCTGGGGTTACCTCGCCGACAACCCGCCCGCCGAGCTGGTGCAGCTGCGTAGCGGCCTCTTCGCCGGCCTCGGCCACGGTCACCACTACACCGAGGCCCGAGCGATCGCGGACTCGGTGCCCGAGGCCACCCTGCGGATGACGCCCGCCCAGGTCGGCGCAGCCTTCCCGGCTCGCTGGCGAGAACTGTTGGGGCGCTGATCATGAGCCAGCCGATCACCCTCACCGACGAGCAGCGCGAACTGCGCGCCGTGGTGCGCCGGTTCGCCGAGGACAAGATCGCCCCCAACGCGGCCGAGCTCGATCGCACCGGCGAGTACAACTGGGACAACTGGGAGGCGCTCAAGTCGCTCGAGCTCACCGGCCTCAGCTACCCCGTGCAGTACGGCGGTGCCGGCGCCAGCCTGGTGGAGCAGGCGATCGTGGCCGAGGAACTGTCCCGCGTGTGTGCGTCCACCTCGCTGTCGTTCCTGATCAGCAAGTTGGGCATGCTGCCGGTGCTGAACTTCGGCAGCGAGCACCTCAAGTCCACCTACCTGCCGCGCATCTGTGACGGGTCCAGCCAGGCCAGCTACGGCCTCAGCGAACCCGATGCCGGCAGCGACGTCGCCTCGATGACCACCAAGGCTGTGCGCGACGGCGACGACTGGATCATCACCGGTACCAAGTGCTGGATCACCAACGCCGGCATCAGCGACCTCTACACCGTGTTCGCTCGCACCGGCGACGACCGCTACAAGGGCATCACCGCGTTTCTGGTCGAGGCCGACTGGGGCGTGGTGGTGGAGAAGCTGGAGCACAAGCTGGGCATCAAGGGTTCGCCCACCGGCATCATCCGCCTCGACGAGGTGCGGGTGCCGGACAGCGCGCGCATCGGCGAGGTCGGCCAAGGCTTCACGATCGCGATGCACACTCTCGACCGCAGCCGTCCCACCATCGGTGCTCAGGCAGTGGGCATCGCCCAGGGTGCCCTGGACTACGCCGTGGCCTACATGAAAGAGCGGCGCACGTTCGGCCGCCCGCTGGCCGACAACCAGGGCCTGCAGTGGATGGCCGCCGACGCCGCCATGCGCATCGAGGCCGCGCGCACCATGGTGTACCGCGCCTGTGCGTTGGTGGACGAGGGCGACCCGCACGGCGACCTGGGCGTCATCGGCGCCAGCGCGAAGTGCTTCGCCAGCGATGTGGCCATGCAGGTCACCACCGACTGTGTGCAGTTCCTTGGCGGGTACGGCTACACCAGCGAGTTCCCGGTGGAGCGCATGATGCGCGACGCGAAGATCACGCAGATCTACGAGGGCACCAACCAGATCCAGCGGATGGTCGTCGCCAAGAAACTGTTCAGCTGACGCGGACGGCGTCGCCGGTCAGATGTCGGTACCCAGGGCGGGTGCCGCCAGG
>CAZREK010000311.1:0-3344 GCA_964598965.1 uncultured Bifidobacterium sp.
ATGATGCGCATCGGCACGTACCTGATCGTCGGTGTCGTCGGCTTCATCGCGCTCGCGATCATCATCAGCGCGGTCCTGTAAGTCGCGCGTTTCACACGCCGTTCACACACCGTCTGGACGCGCCCGGAGGGCCTCGTGGCACACTGGCAGCGTCCCTCGCGCCCCGGAAGGGAACAGCATGCTCGATCAACAACGCGACTATGTCCTGCGTACGGTGGAAGAGCGCGGCGTGCGCCTCGTGCGCCTGTGGTTCACCGACGTGCTCGGCAACCTGAAGAGCTTCGCCATCAGCCCGGCCGAGCTGGAGAGCGCGCTCGAGGACGGCATGACGTTCGACGGCTCGGCGATCGACGGCTTCAGCCGCGTGCAGGAGAGCGACGTGCTGGCGATGCCCGACGCCAACACCTTCGAGGTGCTGCCGTGGGGCGACCCGAAGTCGGTGGAGGCTCGCGTGTTCTGCGACATCCACCAGCTGGACGGCGAGCCGTTCGCCGGCGACCCGCGCCAGGTGCTGCGCCGCAACCTCGCCGCAGCGCGCGCGATGGGCTTCACGCCGTACGTCGCGCCCGACATGGAGTTCTTCTACTTCGCCCCGCCGGAGAAGGGCCAGACCCCGGTCCCGTTGGACGAGGGGGGCTTCTTCGACCTCACCACCACCGACGTCGCCGGCACGTTGCGCAAGGAGACCATCCGCACGCTGGAGACGATGAGCATTCCCGTGGAGTACAGCTTCCACGAGGACGCGCCCAGCCAGCAGGAGATCGACCTGCGCCACACCGATGCGCTCACCATGGCCGACAGCATCATGACCTTCCGGCTGGTGGTGAAGGAGGTCGCCGCCAAGCAGGGTGTGCACGCAACGTTCATGCCCAAGCCGCTGGAAGGCGTACAGGGCAGCGGCATGCACATGCACTTCAGCCTGTTCCAGGGTGACGACAACGCGTTCTACGACGGCAACGACCCCTACAACCTGTCGCCCATCGCCAAGCAGTTCGTCGCCGGCCTGCTGCGCCACGCGGGCGAGATCACCGCGATCACCAACCAGACCGTCAACAGCTACAAGCGACTGGTGCCCGGCTTCGAAGCACCGGTGCACATCAGCTGGGCGCGCAACAACCGCAGCGGTCTCATCCGCGTGCCCATCGCCAAGCGCGGCAACCCCAACGCGACGCGCATCGAGTACCGCTCGCCGGACCCCGCGTGCAACCCGTACCTCGCGTTCAGCGTCATCCTCGCCGCGGGCATGAAGGGCATCGCCGAGGGGTACGAGCTGGCCCCCGAGGCCGACGCCAACCTGTTCGAGATGGACGACGCTGCGCTGGCCAAGTTGGGCATCGACACGTTGCCCCAGTCGCTGGCCGATTCGTTGCGCGCGATGGAGCGCAGCGAGCTGGTGCGCGACGCGCTGGGCGAGCACATCTTCGAGTGGTTCCTGCGCAACAAGCGCAACGAATGGCGGGCCTACAAGACGCACATCAGCCAGTTCGAGTACCACCGGTACCTGAAGGCGCTCTGAGGCCGACGATGGAACTGATCGCCGTCTTCCCGGACCCTGCGCCACCCGATCTGGCGCGCACGCTCGACCTCGCCGGCTACCGATGGAAAGCGGTTGCATCCGCCGAGGAAGCCGCACGCGCGGAACCCGCCACCGGCTGGTCCGGTGCTGTCGTGGCATGCGACACCGACCCCGAGACCGCGTGGTCGCTGTGCCGGGCGTTGCGCAAGCGCGACACACCGGTGAGCCCGTTGATCGTGCTGGTGAACGGTGGCCAGCTGGCCGACCTGCAACTGCGCGACGACTTGTTCGACGACTTCTGCCTCAGCCCGTTCCACCCCACCGAACTGGAAGCGCGGCTGCGGCACATGTTCTTCCGCGGCGGCACCGAGGCCCGCCCCGACATGGTGGAGTACGGCGGCCTGGCACTGAACCTGGAGACCTACCAAGCCTCCATCGACGGCCACCCGCTGGACCTCACCTACATGGAGTACGAGCTGCTCAAGTTCCTGGCGCAGAACCCGGGCAAGGTGTTCACCCGCGAGATCCTGCTCAGCCGCGTGTGGGGTTACGAGTACTACGGCGGCGCGCGCACGGTCGACGTGCACATCCGCCGTCTGCGCGCCAAGCTCGGCGAGGAGCACGCCAACCTCATCCAGACCGTGCGCTCGGTCGGCTACCGCTTCGGCCAGAGCCGCTGGGGCAGCTGACTCAGCTGCTCGGTGATTGACCGAGCGCGTCTTCCAACCGCTGCAGCGAGCCGCTGGGCAACGTGGTGTGCACCAGCTTGGCGAACGGGAAGCGAGCCAATTCGTTGGCCAGTGCGCCCACGTCGAGGTCTTCCAGCAGCAGGATGACCGTGGTGGTGTTGGGCTCGACGGCCTCGCGGAACCACTTCACCCATTCGTCGGGAATGCCGAGGTCGACCACCTTGGCGGTGACCGCACCCACGCCGGCGCCGACCGCACCACCAACCAACCAACCGACCGGGCCACCGAACATGAACCCCAGCAAGCCCGTCCAGACACCGCTGGACAGTGCCGTGCGCCCCGGTTGCGGGTCGATGGTCTCGTGCACGGCCGTGTGACCGTCCGGCGACTTGGCCACGACCACCGCGTCGCGCAGCTTCAGCGCGTTCTTCGCCGCCAAGCCGGTGGCCGCCAGCAAGAACTCCTGCGCGCGCAGGCCATCGGGCAGCGACACGCCCACCAAGTACTGGTCAGCCGTTTCGGTCATGACGGCACGGTACCGGTTCAGGTCACGGCAGAGACGGCGGTGAGCACGCCGAAGGCGAGGAACGCGACACCCGCCACGCGCTGCACCACGCGCATGGGCACGTGCTGCACGATCCAGTGACCGGCGGTGACGGCCAGTGCGGCAACGGTGGCGAGCGCGCACCACGCGCCCAGCGCGACGGCCACCGGTGCGGAGTAGCGCGTGGCAATGCCGGCAGTGGCCAACTGCGTGAGGTCGCCGAACTCGGCCAGGCCCACCACCGAAGCGGCCGTCAGCGCCACCTTGCGGAACGGTAGCCCCGAGGCCACAGGACCGTCCTCGTCCTCCTCCTCGCCGTCGCCGCGCAACAGGATCACACCACCGACGAGGAACAGGACCGCCACGGCCAGCCGTACCGGTGTGTCCGGCAAGCGACGCAGCAGCGAGCCGATGCTGACCGCGAGAACGACATGGAGCGCGAACGCCCCAGCAACACCGGTCCAGACCGCGAGGGGACGACGGAACCGGGTGGTGAGCACCAGCGAGGCGACCATCGTCTTGTCGGGTAGCTCCGCGAGGAAGACGGTGCCGAAGGCAACCAGGAAGCCGGTGAGCACGGGTCAGGCCAGTTGCT
>CAZREK010000312.1:0-3330 GCA_964598965.1 uncultured Bifidobacterium sp.
CAGCGGTGCATGCGCCGGTTGCGGCGAGACGCCGTACCTCAAGCTGCTCACCCAGTTGTTCGGCGATCACCTGCTGGTGGCCAACGCCACCGGCTGCTCCAGCATCTACGGCGGCAACCTGCCCACCACGCCGTACTCGAAGAATGCCGACGGTCGCGGCCCGGCGTGGGCCAACAGCCTGTTCGAGGACAACGCCGAGTTCGGCCTGGGCATTCGCCTCGGCTACGAAGCACAGCGGCGTACGGCTCTGCACTTGGTCGACGAACTGCGTGGTCTCATCCAGCCGGCCATCGGCGCCGACGACTACGACGCGCTCGTTGCCGGAGTGGACGACGACGGCGAGTTGGCCATCCGCGCTCAGCGCGAACGAGTCACCCGCCTGAAGGCAGCGCTCACAGGCTCCGACCTTGCCGACGCTCGACGTTTGCTCGACCTCGCCGACACGCTGGTGCGCAAGAGCGTCTGGATCATCGGTGGCGACGGTTGGGCCTACGACATCGGGGCCGGCGGCCTCGACCACGTCCTGGGCAGCGGCCGCAACGTCAACATCCTGGTGATGGACACCGAGGTGTACTCCAACACCGGCGGCCAGGCCTCCAAGGCCACCCCGCGCGGCGCTGTTGCCAAGTTCGCTGCCGGTGGCAAGGGCGGCATGAAGAAGGACCTCGGGCTGGAGGCGATGAGCTTCGGCGACGTGTACGTGGCCAAGATCGCCATGGGTTCCAGCGACGTGCAGTCGGTGAAGGCCTTGCTGGAAGCCGACGCCTGGCCGGGTGTGTCGCTGGTGATCGCCTACAGCACCTGCATCGCCCACGGGTTCGACATGCAGCAGACGATGACGCAGCAGAAGCTGGCGGTGCAGAGCGGTCACTGGCCGCTGTACCGCTACCGCCCGGCTGCGGACAGCGATGCTCTGCCGTTCCAGCTGGACAGCGCCGACCCGTCGGTGGCGTACCGCGATTTCGCCAACAGCGAGGCCCGCTTCGCGATGCTGACGCGCGCCAACCCCGAACGCGCCGACGAGCTGATGACGCTGGCGCAGCAGGACGTGGACAGCCGCTGGCACTACTACCGCCAGCTGGCCGACGTGCAGCGCATGTCACCAGGTCACGCCCACGAGACGCTGATCGCCGACGAGGAGGACGAGTGATGGATCTGCGCACCACTTACCTGGGGTTGGAACTGCGCAGCCCACTCGTCGCCTCTGCGGGCCCGGTGACCGGCAACCCGGCGATGTGGCAACGCCTGCAGGACTCGGGCGCTGCCGCCATCGTGCTGCCCTCGCTGTTCGAGGAGGAGATCGAGCACGAGGCGTTCGCCGTCTCCTTCGCCGCCGACCACGGTGTCGATGCCTACGGCGAGGCGCTCAGCTACCTGCCATCCATCGACCAACCGCCCGTCGGCCCCGGCCGTCACCTGGCCTTGGTCGAACAGGCCCGCGAGCTGCTGGAGATCCCGGTGATCGCCAGCCTGAACGGCACCAGCCCTGGTGGTTGGGTGCGTTACGCGAAGCACTTGGCCAGCGCCGGTGCCAGCGCCATCGAGCTGAACCTGTACGACATCGTCGTCGACCCCAGCACCACCGCCGAGGACGTCGAGCGTCGCTACGCGGAACTGGTGGAGGAGGTCAAGGCGGAGATCGACATTCCGCTAGCGGTCAAGGTGGGTCCGTGGTTCACCGCGTTCGCCAACTTCGCCCACCGCCTGCAGCAGGCCGGCGCCGACGGCTTGGTGCTGTTCAACCGGCTGTACCAGCCGGACATCGACCTCGACTCGCTCGATGTGGTGCCTCGCCTCAGCCTCAGCACCTCGGCCGATACGCGCCTGCCGTTGCACTGGCTGGCCAACCTGTATGGCTCGGTGGACTGCTCGCTGGCTGCATCGTCGGGTGTGCACGACGGTGCCGACGCGCTGAAGCTGCTGCTGGCCGGCGCCGACGTGGTGATGTCCACCAGCGCGCTGCTGCAGCACGGCCCCGAGCACCTGGTCACCATCGAGCGGTTCATCCGCGAATGGATGACCGACCGCGACTACGACAGCGTCGGCGAGCTGCGTGGCAGCGTCAGTCGCGGCAACGTGCCCGATGCACAGGTGTACGAGCGCGGCAACTACTACCGCGTCATCCATTCCTGGGTTCCCGGCCGCCGTCGCTAGGGTGCACGCGATGGGCACGAAGGAAACCCACTACTCGCACCGCGTCGGCTGGCTGCGGGCGATGGTGCTCGGCGCCAACGACGGCATCATCTCCACCGCCGCCCTCGTGCTGGGCATGGCGGCGGCCGACTCGTCACGCTCCACGCTGCTGACAGCCGGCATGGCCGGTCTGGTGGCGGGCGCGGTTTCTATGGCCCTGGGCGAATACGTGTCGGTGGCGTCGCAGCGCGACACGGAGAGCAGCGACATCGCCAAGGAGACCTGGGAGCTCGAATTCCAGGCCGACATGGAGCTCGACGAACTAGCCGGCATCTACCAGAGCCGGGGTCTCACCCCCGACCTGGCGATGGAGGTTGCCAAGCAGCTCACCGACCACGATGCGCTCGGTGCCCATCTACGCGACGAGTTGGGCATCGACGCCAACGATCTGGCGCGGCCGCTGCAGGCCGCCGGTAGTTCCGCGGCTGCGTTCGCGATCGGCGCTGCGGTGCCGATGGTCGCCGCAGCGATCGCGTCCACCGGCGCTCGCATTTACGCAATCCTGGCCACCTCCATGATCGCCTTGGTGGTGTTGGGCTTCACCGGCGCACGCGCCGGCGGCGCCCACCCGCGGCGCCCGATCGTGCGCGTGCTGCTGGGTGGTCTGGCGGCGATGGCCGTCACCATGCTGGTCGGCAAGCTGTTCGGCGCTGCGGTGTCGTGACGCGTGCGTTCGTCGACGCACCCCAGCTGTGACGTCCGGCACGGTGATGGGCTGAGGCGGAGGCTAAGTTCCGCCGAATGAAAGTACGCGTCGACGACTCCCGCTGCACCGGTCACCAGTCCTGCGCCATCGCTGCGCCCGAAGTGTTCGGGGCCGATGACTACGGCAACGCAACGGTGCTGATCGAGGGCGATCTGCCCGCAGAGCTGGAAGCCAAGGCGCGCCGTGCGGAAGGCAACTGCCCCGAGCAGGCGATCTTCATCGAGGAGTGACCGTGGCGATCTCCGACCCCTTCACCGACTACGACATCTTCGACCGCGACTACATCCTCGACCCGTTCCCGGTGCTCGACGACATCCGCGAGTCGCAGTGCCCGATCGCTCATACCGAGCGGTGGGGCGGTAGTTGGCTGCCCACCCGCTACAACGACGTCGTCGCCATGGCGCAGGAGTTCGAGACGTTCACCTCCCGCC
>CAZREK010000313.1:0-3329 GCA_964598965.1 uncultured Bifidobacterium sp.
CGTCGATCAGCAGGTGCACCGGCACCACGAACAGGGTGGCGTCGTCGGCGTCGCCGTAGGCGAAGCGTTGCTGCTGCAGCACCAGCTGCGCGCCGTCGAGGCGGGCGCTCACCAGCGGGTAACCCGCTTGCCAGATCCAGCTGTCCATGAGGGCGCGCACCGGGGTGTTCGGGTTGGCTTCCTCGATGCGGTCCCACAGGTCGCCGGTCTCGGTGTTCGCGTACTCGTGGGTGGACAGGTAGTGGCTGACACCACGGCGGAATTCGTCCTCGCCCAAGTACTGCTCCAGCATGCGCAGCAGCGAGCCGCCCTTCTGGTACGTGAGCACGTCGAACATGCCGTCGCAGTCGGCCGGGGCTTCCACCGGGTACTCCACCGTGCGGGTGGTGGCCAGCGAGTCCACCTCGAACGCGGCGCTGCGCTCCAGGCTGAACGACGCCCAGCGCTTCCAGTCGGGGCGGTAGGCGTCGCAGCAGGCGACTTCCATGAACGTGGCGAAGGCCTCGTTCAGCCAGATGCCGTTCCACCACTTCATCGTCACCAGGTCGCCGAACCACATGTGGGCCAGCTCGTGGGTGATCACGTCGGCCAGGTTCTGCAACTCGGCCTGCGTGCTGGCGGCAGGGTCGGCGAGCAGCAGGGTCTCGCGGTAGGTGATGCAGCCGAGGTTCTCCATCGCGCCTGCGGCGAAGTCGGGCAGGGCGAGCATGTCGCACTTCTCGGTGGGGTAGGCAATGTCGTAGTACCGCTGGTACCACTCCAGCGCGAACGCGCCCACGTCGAGGCCGAACTCGGTGAGGTGGCTCTTGCCGGGCACGTGGATGATGCGCAGCGGGATCGGGTTGTCCGGCTCGCCGGCCCTCGGCACCATCACCGGTGCAGTGGCCTCCAGCGGGCCGACGACGACGGCCACCAGGTAGGTGCTCATCGGGATGGTGGGGGCGAAGCGCACCGCCACCTTGCCGTTCGGTTGCTGCGTGCGCTCGACCTCGGGGCCGTTGCTGACCGCCAGGTGCTGCGGCTCGACGATCAGAGTGATGTCGAACACGGCCTTGAGATCCGGCTCGTCGAAGCAGGGGAACGCGCGGCGGCAATCCGTGGCCTGCATCTGGCTGGTGGCGATCACCTGGGTGCTGCCGTCGGCCGCGGTGAACGTGCTGCGGTACCAGCCGCGCAGCTTGTCGTTCAGCGTGCCCGTGAAGGTGATCTCGATGGCGGTGGTGCCACCCGTGTGGGCGGCGTCGATCAGCAGCCGCTCGGTGCCCTCGTCGAGGCTGAAGGACGCGGGCTCGCCACCCACCTTGACCTCGTGGACATCGAGCTCGATGGCGTTGAGCACGATCTGGCTGATCGGCTCGTTGACGTTGGCGTCGATGATCACGTGGCCGGTGAAGGAGGCCGTTGCGAGGTCGGGTTCGAGCGCCAGGGTGTAGCGGTGCGGAACGACGGAGCGGGGCAGGCGATACGGGTTCACAGCACTTGAGCGTATGGCCACTAGCCTGAATCGACGTGTCAGAGCATGTGCCGGCGGTCTTCGACGTGGTGGGCGTGGGCAATGCCCTCGTCGACGTGATCAGCCACGCGGACGACGATTTCATCGACGAATACGAGCTGGTCAAAGGGTCGATGACGCTCATCGACACCGACCGGGCGCTGTACCTGTACAACGCCCTGGGGACGGCCGTGGAGATGAGCGGCGGATCGGCGGCCAACACGATGACCGGCGTTGCCTCCTTCGGTGGTAGCGCGGCGTACATCGGGAAGGTCAGCGACGACGAGTTGGGCCGGGTGTTCGGCCACGACCTACGGGCCGTCGGCGTGCAGTTCCGCCCCGGTGCGCACGACCCGCAGACGCCCACCGGCCGTTGCATCATCGTGGTCACCCCCGATGCGGAGCGCACGATGAACACCTACCTGGGCGTGTCCTCGCTGCTGTGCCCGTCCGACATCGACCAGGCGACGGTGGCCGCGGGCAAGGTGCTGTACATGGAGGGCTACCTCTACGACCGGCCCGAGGCCAAGGAGGCCTTCCGTCTGGCCGCGTCGGTCGCTCACGCCAACGGCCGTCAGGTGTCGCTGACGCTCAGCGACTCGTTCTGCGTGGACCGTCACCGCTCCGACTTCAGCGCGCTGGTCAGCGACGAGGTCGACATCCTGTTCGGCAACGAATCCGAGCTGAAGGCGCTCTACCAGGTGGACTCGTTCGACGAGGCCATCGAGCGCGTGCGCAAGGACTGCGAGCTGGCCGTCATCACCGCTGGTGCACAGGGGTGCTACGTCGTGTCGCACCACGAGGTGCTCAGTGCCCCCGCCCAGCAAGTGGACCAAGTGCTCGACACCACGGGCGCCGGCGACCTGTTCGCTGCCGGCTTCCTCTACGGGTACACGCGCGACCTGCCGCTGGCCGAGTGCGCCCGCCTGGGCGCGATCGGTGCCGCGGAGGTGATCTCGCACGTCGGGCCGCGCCCGCTGGTGGAGCTGAAGGGGCTGTTGTGAGCGCCGCCACAGCCCGAGCCGCCGCCCAGCGTTGGCTGGCCGCCGAGCCGGACGACGACATGCGTGCCGAACTGGCCGAACTGCTGGCCGGACCCGATGACGAACTGGTGCAGCGCTTCGACGGCCGCCTGCAGTTCGGCACGGCCGGTCTGCGCGCTGCGGTCGGTGCTGGCCCGCAGCGGATGAACCGGCTGGTCGTGCAGCAGGCAGCCGCCGGTCTCGTGGACTACTTGCTGGACACCGACCCCGACGTGGTCGCGCGAGGCGTGATCATCGGCCACGATGCCCGCCGCAAGAGCGACGTGTTCGCGCTGGACACGGCGCGTGTGTGCGCGGCGAAGGGTGTGAAGGCGCTGCTGTTCGATCGCCAGGTGCCCACGCCGGTGCTGGCCTGGAACATCACCGCCACCGGTGCCGCCGCAGGCGTGATGGTGACCGCCTCGCACAACCCGCCTGCGGACAACGGCTATAAGGTGTACCTGGGCACGGGTTCGCAGATCGTGCCGCCCGCGGACACCGGGATTGCGGCGTGCATCGACGAGGTCGATCCGTGCTCGGTGACGCTCGCACCGGAGGACCATCCGCTGATCGTGCGCTTGGGTGATGCCGAGGTGGAGGCCTACCTCGCCAGCGTGCCCGGTGTGCGCCTGCGGCCGGAAGTGCCCGGCGTGCCCGTCGCCTACACCGCCTTGCACGGCGTCGGCGGCGAGACGGCATTGGCCGCCTTCGCACGCGCCGGCCTGCCCGCCCCGATGGTGGTGACCGAGCAGCAGCAACCCGACGGCACGTTCCCGACCGTGTCGTTCCCGAACCCCGAGGAACCGGGGGCGATG
>CAZREK010000314.1:0-3321 GCA_964598965.1 uncultured Bifidobacterium sp.
CGTACCAGGAGATCTACATGCCCGGCTCCAGCTTCAAGATCATCACCACGGCCATCGCCCTGGAGAACGGGGTCACCAGCCTGGACCGCAGCTGGCCGGACGAGAAGGAGTGGACCCCGCCGCAGACCAACGACCCGATCCAGAACTACGCGGGTCACACGTGCGGCGGGGCGATGGTGGAGGTCTTCTACCGCAGCTGCAACATCCCGTTCGCGCAGATGGCCAGCGAGCTGGGTCCGGAGAAGATGACCGCCGGCGTCGCCGCGTGGGGCATCGGCGAGAAGCTGCCGATCGACCTCCCCGGCGCGGCGGCGAGCAGCTTCTGCGGCAACGTCAGCCCGTGCACGGCCGACTTCTTCCGTGACCAGCTGCCCCTCCTCGCCATCGGTGGATTCGGGCAGGGCAACGACCTGATGGTGCCGCTGCACATGTGCATGGTGGCGTCCACGGTCGCCAACAGGGGCCGCATGATGAAGCCGTACGTCGTCGACGCGACGCTCGACCACGACGGCCGCGTGCTGAACCGCACCGACCCGGAGGTGTGGAAGACCCCGATCAACCTGCAGACCGCCGCCACGCTGAACACGCTGATGGTCGGCGTGGTCAACAAGGGCACCGGCAAGGCGATGCAGTTGGCCAACGGCGTGCAGGCGGCGGCCAAGACGGGTACCGCACAGCTCAACGCGGCCGGCGAGGAACAGCGCTCGCACGCCTGGATCGTGGGCTTCGCCCCGGCGGAGGCACCCCGCTACGCGATCGCGGTCGTGCTGAAGGGCACCAACGCCGAGATCAGCGCCGGGACCGGTGGCAAGCTGGCCGGTCCGATCGCCAAAAAGGTCCTCGACTACCTGTTCTCGACGGAGCGGTGAGCCTCGTGACAGGTCATTACGAAAGCATGTCGATATCCTCAAGAGGTCGGTTTTCTCAGGAAGGCAGCCGTGACCGGTAGTCAGGAGCGGGTCGTGCTCAACGACCGCTACGAGATCCAGCAGCGCATCGGACGCGGCGGCATGGCCGACGTGTTCCTCGCGCGCGACGTCCTGCTGGACCGCCCGGTCGCGATCAAGGTGCTCTTCCCCGAGTTCGCCGTCGACCCCAACTTCGTGGAGCGCTTCCGCCGCGAGGCCCAGTCGGCCGCCAACCTCAACCATCCCAACATCGTCGGCGTGTACGACTGGGGTCAGTACGGCAACACGTACTACATGGCCATGGAGTACGTGCAGGGCCGCACGCTGGCCGACGTCCTGCGTCTCAACCAGCGCGTGTCGCCGCAGCAGGCGGCGGAGATCGCCAGCGAAGTGGCCGCCGCGCTCGGCTTCGCACACCGCAATGGGGTGGTGCACCGCGACATCAAGCCGGCCAACATCCTCATCGGCAGCGGTGGCCAGGTGAAGGTCGCCGACTTCGGCATCGCGCGGGCGATGAACTCGCCCACCGAGAGCAACCTCACCCAGGCCGGCTCGGTGATGGGCACGGCCACCTACTTCTCGCCCGAACAGGCACAGGGTGCGCAGCCGGACCCACGCAGCGACCTGTACTCGCTGGGCGTGGTGCTCTACGAGATGGTGTGCGGCCGTCCGCCGTTCAGCGGCGAGAACCCGGTCAGCATCGCCTACAAGCAGGTCCACGAGATGCCCCAGCCGCTGAACCGGCTGGTCCCCGACATCCCCAAGCCGTTCGAGGCGATCGTCGCCAAGCTGCTCGCCAAGCGCCCCGACGTGCGCTACCCGACGGCGGAGTCGCTGCGCGACGACCTGCGCCGCTTCCGCGCCGGCGAGCCGGTGATGGCCTTGGCGTCCGCGATCGGTGCCGCCGGTGCCGCGGCCGCTGCGGCTGGTGCCGCGGGTGCCGCCGCGGCCACCGCCGTCGTCCCCAGCGCGGGGCAGCCGCGCACCCCCGGGCAGGGCATGCCCAGCATCCAGCAGCGTCAGGTGCCGCCGTCCGCGGTCGGCACACAGGCGATGCCGCGCACCTCCGCGGTCAATCAGGTCGGCGGCCAGCGGCAGTACAGCGGTCGCTCCAACAACGGCATGTACGCGCTGATCGGGTTCCTCGCCCTGATCGCGCTGGTGGCCGGCATCGTGGTGATCGCCAACGTGTTGTCCGGCGACGACCGTCCGAACCAGTTTGCGATGCCCGACGTGGTGAACCGCACGCTGGAGGACGGCACCAAGATCCTCCAGGACGAGGACCTCGTGGTCACTCCGGTGGCCGAGGTCAACCCGGCCTTCGTGCCCGGCTCGATCACCCACACCGATCCGGTGTCGGGCGTGACGGTCTCGCGCGGGCAGAGCGTCATCGTCTACTACAACCCGGCTGACACCCCGTTCGAGATGCCCGACGTGTCCGGCATGACGCAGCAGGATGCCACGGACGAGTTGGCCGGGCTGGGCCTGACCGTCAGCCCGACCATCGTCGCCGAGGCCGACCCCGCGTTCGAATCCGGCACCGTCATCCGCACCGAGCCCCCAGCCGGTTCGGAGGTCAAGCAGGGCGACATGATCACCCTGGTGGTGTCGCTGGGCGCGGGCGACGTCATCGTGCCCAGCACCAACGGGCTCGCCCAGGCTGCCGCGCAGGCGCTGCTGGAGGGCGAGGGGTACCAGTTCGTGGTCACCATCGTCCCCGAAGCCAGCGACACGGTCGCCGTAGGCACGGCCACCCGCACCGACCCCGCAGCCACGGCCGTGGTGAAGAAGGGCGACCCGATCACGCTCTACGTCTCCAGCGGCCCGGCGCCGGTGATCGTCCCCCCGCTGGAGGATCTCAGCGAGACCACTGCCCGCGGCAAGCTGGTCGATGTCGGCCTGGTGCCCAGCGTGACCTATGAACCCACCAGTGCCGACGACCCCAGGGACGGAAAGGTCCTGTCTGCCAACCCGTCGTCCGGAACCTCGGTGGCCAAGGGCTCCACGGTGGTCCTGAGGGTCTGGAAGGCCGCCGCCGCCACCACGACGACCGCCACCACCACGACCACTCCGTCGACGCCGCCGACGACCGGTTGAGCCGCCCCTCAGGCGGCGGCGAGGAAGTTGCGCAGCAGCTCGTGCCCGGCACCGGTGAGGATGCTCTCCGGGTGGAACTGCACGCCCTCGATCGGCAGCGTGCGGTGGCGCACACCCATCACGATCCCGTCCGCGTGAGCGGTGACCTCCAGGCAGTCCGGCATCGTCGCCGGGTCGATCACCAGGCTGTGGTAGCGAGTGGCGGTCAGCGGGTTGGGCAGACCGGCGAACACGCCCTTGCCCTCGTGTTCCACCGGCGAGGTCTTGCCGTGCATCAGGCTGGGGGCACGCACGACGGACCCGCCGAATACGTGCC
>CAZREK010000315.1:0-3317 GCA_964598965.1 uncultured Bifidobacterium sp.
GTGAACGCGAACGGCGGCATCAACGGCCGCCCGATCGAGTACACCGTCGAGGACGACGGCTGGGATCCGGAGAAGGCCGTCACCGTGGCCAAGAAGCTCGTCGAAGACGACGGCGTCGTGGGCATGGTGGGCAGCACCAGCTTTGTGGAGTGCGCGGCCAACGCCGAGTACTACGCCGAGCAGGGTGTGGCCGTCATCGCCGGTGTGGGTGTGCCGCGTGAGTGCTTCTTCTCCAGCAACATCGCTCCGGTGAACCAGGGCCCGCGTCTGTCGGGCATCGGTGCTGCGGCCTACGCCGCCGAGCAGGGTGCGAAGAAGATCGCCTGCATCGCCAACGTCATCCCGAACTTCGGTGGCTGGGTGTGCCAGGGCATCGAGGCCTGGGGCGAAGAGGCCGGCGTCGAAGTGCAGTCGTTCAACGGCCAGCCCGACCTCAGCGATGGCGAGACCATCATGCAGCAGGCGCTCGCCATCAACCCCGACGCCGTCGTCGTGGTCGAGGCCGGCCCCGGCGTCGCTGGTTACCTGAAGATCGCCGAGCAGCTCGGTGCGACTCCGAAGTTCTACGGCCCGACCTCGGCCTACGACAAGGACTTCCCGGCAGCGGTCGGTGACCACTGGTTCGGCGCCTTCCCGGCCGAGATCGAGTTCAACACCATGGACTCCACCGGCCCGGACAACACCCTGTGGCAGGAAGTCATGGCGGCGTACGGCCCCGAAGGTGCGGCTATCGACAGCTTCTCGCAGGGCGGTTTCCTCTCGGCGAAGATCGCCGTCGACGCGCTGCTGAAGCTCGACCCGGAGAACATCACCCGTGAGACGGTCGCTGCTGCCTTCATCGGCGTGTCGGGCTACGAGAGCGATCTCGTGTGCGGCGCTTGGAGCTTCGGCGAGGGCGAGCACCACAACGCGAACCACACCGGTCGCATCGTGGAGCTGACCGCCGACGGCGGTTGGGAAGTCGTCAAGGACTGCTTCGACATTCCGGACCCGGAGATCGCCGACCTTCTCGGCTGAGCACCCACCATGCCTGACTTCGGCCCCTTTCTCGTCACCGGCCTTGCCATCGGATCGGTGTATTCACTGTCCGGACTTGGTCTGGTGATGCTCTACCGCACCACCTCCGTCGTGAACTTCGCCTACGGCGCAGTCGGCGCCATCGGCGCTCTCACGGCGTGGGAACTGCAGCAGAACGGGTGGCCGGAGTGGCTGACCTGGGTCGTGGCCATCGCTGTGTCGACGGCGATCAGCACGCTCTACGGCGTGCTGATCGCCGCTCGGCTCAGCGGCCGCGACCAATCGGTGAACGCGGTGGCGACGCTGGGCGTGTCCCTGCTCGCCATCGGGTTCGCCAACTGGCGGTGGAGCGACAACCCACGCTCGTTCCATCTCCCCACGGACGACTACGGGCCCACGCTGTTCGGCGTGCGCGTCGTCGCCACCAAGATCCTCGCACTGGGGCTGTGCGCCCTGTTGGCGTGGGTCACTCATCTCGTGCTGCACCGCACGGACAGTGGGCTGGCGATGCGCTCGCTGGCCAATGACCGTAGCTTGTCCTCCGTGCTGGGCGTCTCGCAGGGCCGCTTCGGCGCCATCGCGTGGGCGATGAGCGGCGCCGTCGGTGGCATCAGCGGGTTGTTGCTGGCGGATCTCGTCCGCCTCGAGATCCGCACGCTCACGTTCATCATCGTGCCGGCGGTCGCCGCTGCACTGATGGCCAGCTTGAAATCGCTCCCGATCACGATCGCTGCCGGTCTGGTGATCGGGGTCGTGGAATCCTGCGGCGCCGCGTACTCGTGGCTGTCCGACTACCGCGGCATCGTGCCCTACGCGTTGGTGATCGCCGTGCTGATGTGGTGGCACCGATCCAGAACTGTGGCGATCGTTGCCAAGGACGGCCGCTGATGCAACGCCTGCTCCTTCGCCATCGAGCTGACCTCGTCGGCTTGGTCATCGTCATCCTCATCGCCGTCTTCGTGCCGAACTCGTTCGGTGCCGGGTGGCTCAGCACCTTCACCACCTGCGCCGTCGTCGCCATGCCCGCCGCCGGCATCGGCTTGCTGTACGGCGAACTGGGCTTGACGTCGCTCACTCAGTTCGCGTTCGTCGGCATCGGCGGGTGGGTCGCGCTGCGCCTCGGGATCGGGTACGGCTGGCCGATGCCGGCGCTCATCGCCGCGGCCGCCGTCGTGACTGCACTGTTCGGCACGCTGTTGTCGATCCCGGCGCTGCGGCTTCGCGACCTCTACCTCGCGCTGGTCACTCTGCTGGTCGCGGCAAGTGTCAACATCGCGCTCAACGCAACGGGCTTCCCCAACGGTGGGAAGGGATTCCTCGGTTACCAGGCGGTCGGCAAGCTCGAGCGTCTCCAACGACCCGGCTTCGCCAAGGACGACCCGGCCTACTTCCGGCTGGTGATCATCCACGTGGCAGCTGTGTTCGTGTTCTTCGCGCTGGTCAAGCGCAGCAAGATCGGCCGTGCCTGGGCGCTGACGGCGCAGAGCGAAGGTGCTGCCCGTTCGGCTGGTGTTCGCGTCACCCGCCTCAAGGTTCTCGCGTTCGCAATGGCGGCCGGTGTCAGCGGGATCGCCGGTGCGCTGATGGCGGGGCAGCTCAAGCAGCTGGCCCCGGCGACGTTCCAGCCGGCGAACTCGATCCTGCTTTTCGCCCTGGTGGTCATCGGCGGCGCTCGCTCGCCGTTCGGTTGGGTGATCGGTGCACTGCTGTACCGAGCAGCGCCGTACCTGCTGGATCAATGGGGTGTCAGCGGCGACATCGCAACGATGATCTTCGGCGTCGCCGTGATTCACAACCTGCTCTCCGCCCCTGGCGGATTGGCCGAGCAGTTCAAAGGTCTCGGGGGGCTGCTGCGCGGCCTCGTCGGCAAACTTCGACCCCCGGCCGCCGCCACCATCGGCTCGCCCCAGCCCGCCGAGGTGGAGTCATGATCACGCTCTCCGATGTGACCGTGAGCTTCGGCGGTGTGCGCCCACTCGACCGCTTGTCGGCCGAGTTGGGCGCGTCGATCCACGGGGTGATCGGCCCCAACGGAGCAGGCAAGACCACGCTGCTCAATGTGCTCAGCGGTTTCACTCCCTCGACGGGTTCGGTGTCGGTGGACGGTGTGCACTTGTCATCGATGTCACCCGAGGCGCGAGCTCGCTGGGGTCTGCGCCGCACCTTCCAGACCGATCAGCTCGCCGGATGGCGGACGGTGCACGACAACGTTGCCGTGATGGCGGACAGCACGCTGCACCACGCGGAGCGTCATCGCGCGGTCGACGCCGCCTTGGCCTTCGTCGGTCTCGATCGTCCAT
>CAZREK010000316.1:0-3279 GCA_964598965.1 uncultured Bifidobacterium sp.
AGGCGGCCCACGCGGCCCCGCGGTAGAGCTGCGACCGCAGGGCCACGGCGATCCGCCAGCTCGCCGGCGACCACCATCGACACCAAGTTGGCCAGCGTGTACGCGGCCATCGATGCGCCGTACAAGGAGTCGCCGCCCAACTCGTCGGCGATCGACGGCAGCGCGGTGATTACCGCGGTGATCTCGAACGCGACCAGCGTGACACCCAACACCAGGCCGATCGCCAAGACGCGCTGGATCGCAGTGAGGCGCGTGTGCTCCGCCGGGCTCACCGCGGCGCACCCGGGGCCACGAGCGGCCACGGGCGGTTGCGCTCGACGGTGAGCGCGAGGTCGAGCAGCAGTTGCTCGGTGAAGTGGCGGCTGACCACCTGCAGCCCCACCGGCAAACCGTCGATCGTGCCGGCGGGAATGGAGATCGCTGGGTTGCCGTGAAGGTTGGCCGGGAAGGTGAGGCGACCGTTGTTGCTCGCGCCGGCCTCGACCCCGCCGAACACGCCGGGCAACGGGCCCTCGGCGTCGAAGGCGACGTCGGGGTTGCTGGCGGTGATGACGAAGTCGACGCCGTCCGTCCGGTCGAAGATGCGCGCCATGGCTTCGTTGACCTCCGAGCGGCGGCGTTCGATCTTGCCGCGCACCTCCGAGTTGTACACACCGTTGGTGACGCTGAGCCCGAAACGGATCTCGGGGGTGAGGTCGTCGGCGCACTGGGGCCACAGGCCGCGCAGCTGCTCCTCGATCTCCAAGTTGCCGCTCACCGACCACGCCGAACCCATCCGGGGTAGCGAGGTGTCGACACCGTCCACCACCCGCATGCCGGTGCGCTGCACTAGTTCGGCGCCGACCGCCTGCAGAAGGTCCCACATCACCGGCGATACCTGCGCGTTGCCCCAGTTGGGGGCGAACGCAACGCGAGCACCGCGCAACGCATCGAGGTGAGTGCCCAGCTCGGCTTCCCACCCTTGCACCCTGGGCAGGCTGAGCGGATCGCGGGCATCGAACCCGTTCGCCACGTCGAACCATCGCGCGGTGTCGCGCACCGAACGTGACACGCATCCCTTGGTGACGGTGAGGTTGCCGTACTTCGCATGCGGTCCCAGCGGAATGCGCCCGAAGGTGGACTTCAACCCGACAAGACCGGTGAAGCCCGCGGGGATGCGGATGCTGCCGCCGCCGTCCCCGGCGGTGCCGAGCGTGACCAAGCCACCGGCGACGGATGCCGCGGCGCCTCCGCTGCTGCCACCCGGCGTGCGTCCGTGCTGCCATGGGTTGTGCGTCGCACCGTGCAACAACGTGCGAGTGAGGTTGACGCCGCCGAACTCGCTGGACGTGGTCTGGCCGACCGCCACCGCACCACCGTCGTCGAGCAGGCGCTGCACCATCGTGCCCGTGTGTGTGGCCACCCGGTCGCGCAACGGCACCGAGGCTTCGGTGTCGGGCCAACCCGCCACTGCGTCGAGTTCCTTCACACCCATCGGCACGCCACCGAACGGCTTGGAGACATCGGCCGCAGCCGCGGCAGCGCGAGCGCGTTCGGGGTCGATGAACGCGAACGCATTCAAGTTGCTGGACTCGATGGCCGCGAGCGTCGCCTCGAGTTCTTCGGCCGGCGAACGCCGACCCGCGCGGAACTCGTCGACGAGCGAGCAGGCGTCTCCCAACCACGGTGTGTCAGCCATGGGCGGTCACTGTACCCGCAGCGCCTCCATCAGGCCGTCGAGGTCCTCCACGCTCAGCAGCAGACGGCGCAGCTTCACCGGCACACCACACACGCGCGCCCGCTGCGTGGGTTCCAGCCTCAGTTCCAGCAGTGGCCGCCCTGCGCCGTTGACCAGCCACTGGCCACGCCAGCCGTGGACGCCGCGGCTGATCACCGGGCCGCCCAGCCGCTGCACGCCCGCCACCGCCGCACGCGGGAACTGGCTACGAAACCCCCAGCCCATGCGCACCATCACGTCGTCCCCCGTGATGGTGACGCCGCTGCGACGCTGACCAAGACCCATCGGGGTCATCAGAATGCGGCTGAACAGGTCGAAGCGAAACGCGAAGTCCACGCCTGCAGTCTGCCCCGTTCTGGCGCCTAGAGTCGTCGGGGTCATGGACAGCCGCACGTTCCTCGGTCTGCAAGAGAGCCACAACCCCTTCCGCTGGACGATGGAGATGAAGCCGCACCTGATGACCGGGGGCGGCTTCCTGTTCGGCGGCTGCGGCCTGGGTGCCGCGATCTCCGCTCTCGAGGGCACCACTGGGCGCCCGGTCATCTGGGCCACCTCGCAGTACCTGTCGTTCGCCCGGCCCGGCGAAGTGCTCGACGTGGATGTCACCATCGCCGTCGACGGCCACAACACCACGCAGGGCAGAGTCGTGTGTCACGTGGGCAACCGCGAGATCCTCACCGTCAACGCGGCCCTCGGCAGCCGCGACCTCGCCGACAGCGGCCAGTGGGAGCGCATGCCCGACGTGCCCTCACCGGACCAGTGCCCGCCGCGCGAACACTTCACCGACGAAGGTGACTCGATCACCTCGCGCATGGACCAGCGACTGGTCAAGGGCCGCTTGCACGACCAGCTGCCCGGGCCTCAGGGCGATGGCCAGACCTTGATGTGGGCTCGTATCCCGGAAGTCATCGAAGGGGTCGACGCCACCACGCTGGCGATCCTCGGCGACTTCGTCCCCATGGGCGTCGGCCAGGCGCTGGGCATCCGCGGCGGCGGCAACAGCCTGGACAACACCTTGCGTGTCGCCAAGCTGGTGCCCACACAGTGGGTACTGCTCGACATCCGCGTGCACGCCGTCGCTCAAGGGTTCGGCCATGGGCTGGTGCACATGTTCGCCGAGGACGGCACTCTCATGGCCACCGCCAGCCAGAGCTGCATCGTTCGCTACTGGCGCGAAGGCCATCACCGTCGCCCCGCTCAGGAAGGAACCCCCGCATGACCCTGCCGATCCGCCCCGGTATGACCGTGCCGCTGCCCGGGCCGCTGCACACCCACCGCGACAAGCTGGCCGAGCTGGCCGACCTCGGGTACACCGACATCTGGTCGGCGGAGAGCGACGGTGGCGACGGGTTCACCCCGCTGGCTCTGGCAGCCGCGTGGGAACCGCGCCTGCGGTTGGGGACCGCCATCATCCCCGCGTACACCCGCACGCCGGCCTGTTTCGCACAGAGCGTCGCGTCGCTGGCAGACGCTGCGCCCGGTCGTTTCGCGATCGGTGTGGGCGCCAGCAGCAACGTGATCGTGGAGAAGTGGAACGGTGTGCCGTTCAAGGACCCGTACCA
>CAZREK010000317.1:0-3274 GCA_964598965.1 uncultured Bifidobacterium sp.
CTGGCCACAAACTCGCTGGCCTGCGCCATCAGTGCCGCTCGCTCGGGCGACTTCTCCCACGCACGCAGGTGCACCCCGTCGACGAACCGGAAGACGATCTGGTGCTCGTTGCTGTCCGGGCCCGGGTGCAGCACGCCGGCGCCGAGGCAGCCGTGCATCGTGCGCACGGTGGCCACCACCTGGTCGGCCCAGCGCAGGTACTTGGCTTCGTGACCGGGCACAACCGTGCGCGCCACAGTGACCGTCACCGGGTCGGCGGCGACTCGAGGCAGTTGCGAGGTATCGAAGGAACCGGAGAGTTGGAACGACATTTCGTCATTCAACGGTAACAAATGATCACGTGTTCACACGGTGATGCGTGGCACATCCCGGTACAGGCGCTCGATCTCGTAGTACATGCGAATCTCCTCGGCGAACACGTGCACCACGACATCGCCGTAGTCCACGAGCACCCACTGCTGTTCGCTGACCCCTTCGCTGCGCAGCGGTGAGCGGCCCAGTTGTTCACGTACGGCCTCTTCGACCGCGTCCACCACCGTCTTCACCAGGCGTCGGTTGGACGCGCTGGTGATCACGAAGTAGTCGGTGATGCCCAGCACCTCGGCCACCTGCAGAATCAGCGTCTGGTCGGCCTTCTTGTCGTCGGCCGCCTTGGCCGCGACCTTCGCCAGTTCGAGCGCCGCCTGCGCTGCGATCTCGATCGACACGCTCAGCCGCCTGTCGTGCCCGGCACCGTCGAGCCGGGGACGGTGGAGCCGGGGACGCTGGACCCAGTGGTGTCGCTGGGGACGCTGGTGGGAATGCCGCCAGTTCCGTTGAGGAACGCCGCGCCCAACTGCATGATCACGTCGACGTCCTCAATGGGGTTCTCGGTGACCTCGAAGTGAGCAGCTCCGAACGGCTCGACGGCGCCACTGTCCTCTGCCTGTTGCTGGATCGACTGTTGTGTCACCAGGAAGACCGTCTCCTCCTGCACCGGGCCGTCGAAGCGGATCCACTTCACGTTGCAGTTGAAGAACTGGAGCATCTTGATCGCGTCCAAGACGCGCGCCTCGGACCCTGGCGGCGCCTGGATCAGGAACGTCAGACCGGCCGCAGGGGTGGACATGGAGCGCGGTGCGATGGAGGCGAGGACCATCACCGCATCGGCGAGGTCGACCTGCTCGACGTCCTTCCCGGTCGGGTTGCGCGAAGGATCGAACACGATCCCGCCCAGCGGCCGGGCCTCGACCGCGCCACCGAGCAGGCGATCAAAGACCTCGGCCATCGACGTCGGGAGCGGCACCTCATCGCCCTTCTCGGCCGTCGTGGGCGGAGTCGCCGATGCGGGAGCAGCCGCGGCTGCGGCCGCGATGCCAGCCCACACGGCCTGCAAGTTCGGCCGCCGCTGACGATCCGTGGTTCCTTCGGGGCGCGCGTTCAACGCCTGCACAGCCTGCGCCGGCGTCAGCGTGGCAGGGCCTGCAGGGAACAGGTCGCCGACTGCGTCAGGAAACGTGACCGCGATCTGTGCCAGACCAGCAAGCATGGCCTCGGCGTCGGCCGGCGCCGCCACCTGCCACAAGTCGAGGGTGATCCCGAGCGTGTTCTCGATCCCGGCCTTCAACTCTTCGACTCCGCCGGCCGAGTACACCTCGGTCAACGGAAGCCGCTCGTCACCAGCGCCGTACGTTGCGTCGACCGAAGCGGGAACGGCCACCAGCGTGCCACCGGGCGTGACACCCGATCGCAGCACCACCAGCGTGACGGTAGTGAGGACATTGCTCTCGTCGACTGTCGCGAACATCGCCACCGGAGCGTCAGGAATCGACTGGCGAACATTGTCGACCTTCGTGGCTCCTTCGTAGCGCCACAACGCCTTGAGGCCCGCATACGCGAAGCCGCCCAGCAGCATCAGCATCGCCAGGCTCGTGGCCAGCATGATCGTGGTGCGCTTGCGCCGCACACTGTCGAGCGCGGTCATGAGCGAATGTCCTCCTGATACAGACCGAATTCAGAGATCAGCTCGAGCACCGGTGCCGTCACCAGGTAGTCGAGGGGCCGGCCGTCGCGAACGCGGTCGCGCAGGTCGGTGCTGGAAACGTCGAGATGGGGTACCTCCACGCGCTGCCACGAGAAACCAGCGGGCAACTCGGGCTGCTGGCCAGGGCGATCGACCACGACCAGGGTGCTGCGCTCGGCGACCTGTTCGTAGCGCTCCCAGGTGCGGATGCGCGCCGCGGCATCGTCGCCCACGATGGTGAAGAGAGCTGCGTCGGGGTGTGCCAGAGCCAAGGCTTCCAATGTATCGGCGGTGTAGCTCGGGCCGCCGTGCACGATCTCGATGTCGCTGGCCTCCAGGCCGGGCACTTCGGCGACTGCCGCGCGTACCATCGCCAGCCGTTGCGCCGCCGCGCTGATCGGCCGCGACCCCACCTTCTGCCACGGCACGTTGGCCACCACCAGCAGCACGACGTCGAGCTGGAGCGCATGACGAACGTTGACCGCGGTGACGAGGTGGCCGACGTGCGGCGGGTCGAACGTTCCTCCGAACACCCCGATTCGTGGACCTCGTGCCGACACGCGCTCACTGTAGAAGAAGCGGCCCGGCCGTCACTGGCACCCCGCGCTACCCCACCGATGCGCGCCATTGGTCACACTAACCGGATTCTCACCAGAAACAACGGGACAACTCTTGACGTATGTAGTACTGTGACACGTCCCCCCAATTACGCCCCCTGTGGGGCCCGGAGTGCGCGACATCCGCCCAGGCGGACCCAGCAATCTCCGTTCACCGCGAGCTGTGTCCAAAGACACATCATCAACGCGGAATCTGACGACGAAACGAAGAGTTGAGAACAGCGCCATGAATGATTCCATCGGTCTTTACCTGAACGACATCGGCAAGGTGTCGCTGCTGAACGCAGAAGAAGAGCGCGAACTGTCGCGCGTCATCGAGGCCGGCCGCGAGGCCGCCGAGAAGCTCGCCAACGGCGAGAAGGGCGCGGCGCTGAAGGCGTCGGTCGCCAAGGCTGCCGAGGCCAAGGATCGCTTCATCCGCGCCAACCTGCGCCTCGTGGTGTCGATCGCTCGTCGTTACCCGCTCCCCCAGGGTATGGACCTGCTCGACCTCATCCAGGAGGGCAACCTGGGCCTCGAGCACGCCGTCGACAAGTTCGACTGGCGCCGTGGTTTCAAGTTCTCCACCTATGCCACGTTCTGGATCCGCCAGGCCATCGGCCGGGCGCTCGACCAGAAGGCCAGCCTCATCCGCATCCCCGGCGATCGTTCGGCC
>CAZREK010000318.1:0-3268 GCA_964598965.1 uncultured Bifidobacterium sp.
TGTGGTGGGTGCCTCGATGGGCGGCGCGATCAGCCAGTTCATCGGCTTGAAGTACCCCGAGCGCGTCATCTCGCTGACCCTGGCGTGCACCGCGTGCCGCAACCACCCGTGGCGGCGCGAGCTGCTGGCCAGCTGGGCCACGATCGCCACCGAGCGCGGCGTGGGCGAGATGACCAAGACCGCCGCTCGCTGGGTCATCGGCCCGCGTTCGTTCCGCCGCCTGCTGCCCGCGTTCGGCTGGTTCGGCCCGCTGGCGATGGGGCGCACCTCGCACGCGTTCGTGTCACAGGTGAAGGCGATCCTCGACGTCGACGACTCGGTGTCCGAGCGCCTGGGCGAGATCACCGCCCCCACCCTCGTGCTGGTGGGGAACCAGGACATCCTCACCCCGCGCGGCGACAGCGAAGAGCTGGCCGACCGGCTGCCCAACGCGGAGCTGGTGGTCATCAGCGGCGCGGCCCACGGGTTCATGGTCGAGCACGCGAGCACGTTCAACAAAGTGCTCGGCGAGTTCCTCTGCCGGGCGACGCGCATCGACGCCGCACGGCAACACGACGTCGCCGCCGCGGCCAGCTAGCTCGCGGCCTGCTCGTCCAGACCCAGCTCCTGGCGGCGCCTGTACGCCCAGCCCGGGCTGCGGAACACGAAGCCGAGACGGTCGCGCCAGTTGGTGCTGCGCGCGACCTCGCGGAACATGTCGCGGTACTCGTGCGTGGCCACCGTCCACCAGTTGTACGACTCGACGTTCTTGGTGAGGCCGTACACCACCGGTTCCTCGTCGGGACGCTCGCGGGTGAAGGTGCCGAACAGGCGGTCCCAGATGATGAGGATGCCGCCGTGGTTGCGGTCGATGTAGCGCTTGTTGCGGCCGTGGTGCACACGGTGGTGCGACGGGGTGTTGAGCACCTCTTCGCCGGCACCAAGCGACTTCACCATGTCGGTGTGGATCCAGTACTGGTAGATCAGGTTCAGCGCACGTGAGGTGTCGATGATGGCGGGGCGCACGCCGATGGCGGCCGGCAAGCCGTAGGGCACCCACACGCCGAACGGGGTGGCCACCGGCTGACGCAGCGCGGTGGACAGGTTGTAGTGCTCGCTGCTGTGGTGCACGACATGGATCGCCCACATGCCGCGGAACTCGTGCATGAAGCGGTGGTTCCAGTAGTACGCGAGGTCCCACCACACCATCGCCAGCGTCCAGGGCAGCACACCGTTGCCCATGTCGCGGGTCTTGCCCTTGCGCCAGAAGCGGGTGGCGCTGGTGAGCGCCGCAGAGGTTGCGGTCAGCACCACGCCACCGGCGGCGATGGCGACGACGCCACCGACCTCAGCAGCCTTGCGGGCGGTGTCCTTCGCGCGGCGGCCGCGCTCGGTTGCTGCGTCGGCAGTGCGCACGATGCGGTCGGCGACGGTGGTGACCGCCGCCGCGGTGACCGCCACACCCAACACCACCTTGCCGATGCGACCGCTGCGCTTGCCCACACGGAACGGCACCGCGTGCGCGATCAGCGCGGCGGTCAGCGGGGTGGTGAGGCTGAGCACGCCCATGCCCAAGCTGGTGCTGGTGTCGGGCGGCAGATAGTCCGCCGCGGTGGGGCCCTGCTCGGCAGCGCGGCGCTCGAGAGCCTTCTTCTCCCACGCCATGGAACCGAAGTACAGCGGGGTGACGGCGACGGAGAGATCGATCACTTCCCCAGTCTGACCCATCAGCGCCTAGCGTGAACAGCCGTGATCCCCCACGACGCCGACCTGCGCGAGCGGCTGCGCACCAACCTGGCCGCGCACCAGCGCCACGAGGCCGCGGTCGGCGAGCACAAGCACTCCGCCGTGGCGATCGTGATCGTCGACAGCGAGGCCGGCAGCGACCTGCACGATCCGGTGCACGTCACCTCCGACGACATGTCCGTGGTGCCCGGCGACCTCACCGGGTTCGACGGTGCCGTGTCGGGTGTGGCCGGTGGCGCGGCATTCCTGCTGTGTCGGCGCGCGGCGAAGCTGAACCGGCACAGCGGCCAGTGGGCCCTGCCCGGTGGGCGCACCGACCCCGGCGAGACACCCGAGGACACCGCCCGCCGCGAGCTGCACGAGGAGCTGGGGCTCGACCTCGGACCCGAAGCCGTGCTGGGCAGGCTGGACGACTACGTCACCCGCTCGGGCTACGTGATGACGCCCGTGGTGCTGTGGGCGCCCGACGCAGCCGAGCTGCGCCCGGACCCGGGCGAGGTGGCCGCGGTCTACCGCATCGGGTTGCACGAGTTGCAGCGGCAGGACTCGCCGCGGTTCGTCACCATCCCCGAGAGCGACCGGCCGGTGGTGCAGGTTCCCCTCGGCCGCGACCTCATCCACGCGCCCACTGGTGCCGTGCTGCTGCAGTTCCGCTGGGTGGCGCTGGAGGGCCTGGCCGGCGAACGCGTGCACCACTTCGAGCAACCCGTCTTCGCCTGGAAGTAGGCCGCCGGGCCGTCGACGCGGTCAGGCCTTGCCGGTGTGGCCGAAGCCGCCGCCGCGGTCGTCGCCTTCGAGCGCTTCCACCACCTGCCACTGCACCTGTTCCACGCGCTGCACCACCAGCTGAGCGATGCGGTCGCCGCGGTGCACGTGGAACGGTTCGTGCGGGTCGGTGTTCAACAGCACCACCTTGATCTCGCCGCGGTAGGCGGCGTCGATGAGGCCCGGGCTGTTCACCACGGTGAGGCCGTGCTTCAGTGCGTTGCCACTGCGCGGCAGCACGAAGCCGGCATGGCCGGGCGGCAGGGCGATGCAGATGCCGGTGGGCATCAGCAGCCGCCCGCCGGCGGGTTGCACGACGCCGCTTTCGCGTGCCCGCAGGTCCAGCCCTGCGTCGCCCGGGTGGGCATAGGCGGGCAACGCCAGCTCGGGGTCCAGTTGCACGATCGGCACGTCCACGGTCCACACCACGGGCCGAGTGTACGGGTGGGCCAGGGTGGGTACGCTCGGCGAGCGTGACGACCGGCGACGAACGACCCCCCAGCGTCGACCGTCTGGCGCGCGCCATGGGCGCGGCCACCGGCCTGCCGCACCCCATCTGCGTGCAACTGGCCCGTGACTGCGTGGCCGCGGGGCCTACGGCGTGGGCCGACGAAGCCGCCATCGCCCGCGCCCACACCTACCGCGCCGGTCTGCTGGCGCCGATCATCAACGCCACCGGCGTGCTGCTGCACACCAACCTCGGGCGCGCTCCACTGGCCGTGCAGCACCCGGCGCGCTCGATCAGCGTGGAGTTCGACCTCACCACCGGCGAGCGCGG
>CAZREK010000319.1:0-3247 GCA_964598965.1 uncultured Bifidobacterium sp.
CCCTCCACGTAGAGGTGGGGCAGCACCCGGTCCAGCCACTTGGGGATCCACCAGTTACGGGCGCCCAGTAGCTCCATCGTGGCGGGCACCAGCACCATGCGCACCACTGTGGCGTCGACCAGAACGGCCACCGCCATGCCCAGGCCGAACAGCTTCAGCGAGCGGTCGTCGCCCAGCACGAACGCGGAGAACACGCACACCATGATCATCGCCGCGGCGGTGATCACGCGGGCGGTGACGGCCAGGCCGTCGGCGACGGCGGTGCCGTTGTCGCCCGTGCGGTCGAACTCTTCCTTCATGCGTGACAGCAGGAAGACCTCGTAGTCCATCGACAGGCCGAACACGATCGCGAACAGCATCATCGGCGCCCATGCCTCCACGGGCCCCTTGTTGTCCACGCCGATCAGGCCCAGGCCCCAGCCCCACTGGAAGATGGCGACGATCACGCCGTACGACGCACCCACCGACAGCAGGTTCATGATCACGGCCTTCAGCGGCACCAGCAAGCTGCGGAACACGATCATCAGCAGCAGGAAGCTGAGCACCAGCACCGCACCGATCAGCAGCGGCAGGCGTCCACCCAGGTACTCGGAGAAGTCGATGCCCGACGCCGTCCAACCGCCGACGTTGACCTTGATGCCGCTGGTGGGCAGCACGTCGTCGCGCAGGCGGTTCACCAGGTCGGCGGTCTCCACGTCCTGCGCGGCCGTCTTCGGGTAGACACGCCACATCCACATGTCGTTGGCCACTTCCATGCCGGGCGTGGCGAAGGCGACGTCGGTGTCGGCCGCGAGCGCGGTGTCGATGCCGGCCACGATCTCGGGCGTTGCCGCAGGATCGGTGCTGACCAGCACCAGCGGGCCGCTGGTGCCAGGGCCGAACGCCTCGGCGATGGTGTCGTACGCCTGGCGGACAGTGGTGTCCTTGGGCTGGTTGCCCTCGTCGCTGAACCCGAGGCGGATGGAGAAGATCGGCAGCGCCAACGTCACCAGCACCGCTGCACCAAACGCAAAGAACGGCCACGGGCGATGCTGGATGAAGCGGCTCCAGCGATACCAGAAGCGCAGCTCGGGGGCCTTCTCCTCGCGGTGCGGAATCGGCTTGCGCAGCGCCTTGCCGAACGGCAGCAGGCTGATGCCCACCAGCGCCAGGGCCACCAGCAGACCGATGCCCATCAGCGCGCCCAGCTGACCCAGCGCCACGCCGGCCAGACCACACAGCACGAACAACGCCACGCCGGTGGCCGCGGCCTTGGAGGTGGTGTGAATGCGCGTGCCGGTGAAGCCCAGCAGCGCGGGCAGCAGGGTGATGGAGGCCAACATCATCACGAGCACGCCGACGGCACCGGCGACCGCGAGGCCGCGCACGAACGACAGGCCCATGATGAACAGACCGAGCAGCGAGATGATGACGGTGATGCCGGCGAAGATGACCGCGCGGCCGGACGAGTCGACAGCGGCGACGGTTGCGGTCTCGGGGTCTTCGCCCATCTGCAGGTGCTCGCGGTAGCGGCTGACGATGAACAGCGCGTAGTCGATGCCCACGCCGAGGCCGATCATTGCTGCCATCTGCGGCCCGAACTCGGGGATGGAGAAACCGTTGGACGCGATGCCCACGATGGCCATGCCCACGCCGAGGCCGATGACGGCGGTGCCGATGGGCAGGCCCATCGCGATCACCGAACCGAACGCGAGCAGCAGGATGACGATGGCCGCGAGGATGCCCAGCACCTCACTGGCCGGAAACTCGACCTTCTGGAACACCTGGCCGCCGTAGTCGATCTCCAGGCCGGGCACGTCGACCTTGTCTCCGATCGCCTGCACGTCCTCGGCCAGTTGCTTGAAGCCGGCCTGGTCGCGCTTGCTGACGGTCAACTGGGCGAACGACACGTCCTGCCCGAACTTGTTGGTGGGGCTGTCCGCCGCGCTGTTCTGCTGCGCACCCTCCGGCGAGTACGGGCTGACCACCTTCACGCCCTCCAGGGCGTCGACCTCGACGAACATCGCCTCCATCGCGGCCTTGACTGCGGGGTCGTCGTTGCCCTGTGCCGCGGTGAACACGATCTGCGCGGGGAACCCGGCGTCTTCCTTGCTGCCGATCTTGTTGAACGCGTCCTGCACCTGCTTGGACTCGCTGTTCGGCATGTTGAACTCGGTGTGGTAGTCCGTACCGACGGCGGACGACACAGCGTTGAGAGCGATCAGCAGCGGCACCTACACGGCGAACACCATGAGGTAACGACGGCGAAAGCTGAAGCGCGCGAGGCGAGCGAGCATGGTTCCTCCGGCCGGCGCAATCGGTGGAAAGCCGACCCGTGGCAACGCTACCGTTGACCGCATCGGACCCGGATGTGATTCTCGACACGGTTACGCCGAAGAGACGTTGGAGAACTGGCGCGCGCTCGGGTCACCGGCGGCCGTCGGTCGAGTGGCGCGAATCGATCGCGGCTGGAGCACCGTGCTACACGCAGTGGAAGGGCCGACCTCCCGCGTGCGCAACATCGGCGCCGACGTGGCGGTGGGCGACTTCGTGGTCATCGACGACAACGGCGAGCGAGTGCAACACGTGCTCACCCGTCGGAGCGCCTTCGTGCGCCGTGCCTCGTTCGCCGGGGCAGTGGCCGAATCGCACACTCTCGCCGCCAACGTCGACCACGTGCTGCTGATCCATGCACTCACCTCGCCACCCAACCAACGTCGGCTGGAACGCGAGCTGGTGCTGGCCTGGGACAGTGGCGCTGTCCCAGTTGTGGTGCTGACCAAAGTCGATCTCGTCGACGAGGCCGACGATGCCGTTGCTGCGCTGGAGGAAGTCGCCCCCGGAGTCGACGTGCGAGTCGCCAGCGGGATCAGCGGTGAGGGCGTCGACGCATTGCGCGCCTTGGCCGGTGACCGCGGCACCCTCGCCCTGTTGGGTGCCAGCGGCGTGGGCAAGAGCACCTTGGTGAACTCGCTGGTCGGGCACGCTCGTCAGGCCACGGCGGACGTGCGCGAGGACCAGCGCGGCCGGCACACCACCACCGCCGCAGAGCTGGTGGCGCTGGCCGGTGGCGGCTGGTTGATCGACACGCCCGGCGTGCGGGCCGTCAGCCTGTGGTCCAGCGGTCACGGCATCGAGCGCGCCTTCGCCGACGTGTTCGAGCTGATGGACCACTGCCGCTTCCGTGATTGCAAGCACGAAGGCGAGCCCGACTGCGCCGTCACCGCGGCGGTGGAGGCCGGCACGCTGGACCCTCGCCGCCTCGGCA
>CAZREK010000320.1:0-3246 GCA_964598965.1 uncultured Bifidobacterium sp.
AGGTACAGGCTGCGGCGCAGACCCTTGGGCAGCTGATGGATGAAGCAGAATTCGCAGTGGTTGTCGCAGGTGCGCACCCGGTCGAAGACCGCGCTGGACACCTCAGCGCCGAACGGTTCGTCGGGTTGCTTGACCACGTCGAGGGTGAACTCCACCCCGCCGCGCTGCACTTCCAGGCTGACCTCGGAGTCGTCCACTGCCATCCGCCACTCGATGACGTCGCGGGGCACGATGCCGTTGACCGTCACCACAACGTCGCCCGCGGCGAGGCCGGCCCGCTGAGCTGCGGACCCCTCTGCGACGGCGACGACGACGGGCGATGACATGGTCATTCAGGCTACCGGCGGGGTGTTGGGGCAGGCCGCTAGCCTGCGCACCGTGACCGTTGACCGCGTGCTGCTCGCCGAACCCCGCGGCTTCTGCGCGGGCGTGGAGATGGCGATCAAGGCGCTGGCCTGGATGGTGCGCAGCTTCGAGCCGCCGGTGTACTGCTACCACGAGATCGTGCACAACAAGATCGTCGTGCAGCGCTTCGAGGCCCAGGGTGTGGTATTCGTCGACGACATCTCCGAAGTCCCCGAGGGGCGCCCGATCATGTTGTCCGCCCACGGTTCAGCGCCCGAGGTCGTGGCCGCCGCCCGTGCCCGCGGCAGCTACGTGGTCGACTCGGTGTGCCCGCTGGTCACCAAGGTGCATCACGAGGTGAAAGTGCGCGCCGGCAAGGGCTATCGCATCGTCTACGTGGGCCATGAGGGGCACGAGGAAGCCGTCGGCACGATGGCCGTCGCCCCCGACGCCATCTCGCGGGTGGAAAGCATCGCCGAGGTCCAGGCTCTGCCCCAGTTCACCGAGCCCGTCGCCCTGCTGGCGCAGACCACCTTGTCGCACCGCGACTGGGAAGGTGTCGCCGTCGCTGTTCGCGAGCGTTACCCCTCGGTGTGGTCGCCCGGCCGCAGCGACCTGTGCTTCGCCACCACCAACCGCCAGTCGGCGCTGATGGCGATGGCGCCGCAGTGCGACGCGATTGTGGTGATCGGGTCGGCCAACTCGTCGAACACGCGGGCGCTGGAGAAGTTGGCCGTCGCGGCCGGGTGCCCGCGTGTGTTCCGCGTGAACGGCGCCGAAGAGCTGCCCGGCGACCTGGCCGGTGTCGTCGGCGTGACGGCAGGCGCATCGGCCCCCGAGGAACTGGTGGAGGCGATCATCGCCCGTCTCGCGCCTGTGCATGGCGTGGAGCACATGCAGGTCACGGAGGAGGACGAGTACTTCCCTCCCCCGCGCAACATCCGCGACCTGCAGGCAGCCATCGGTTTCGCCGCCGCGGCGCTCACCGGTGGCCCCGCCGAGGTGTCGGCCGTGTTCGACGATCGCGGCCTGGCAGCCAGCGATGTGTTGGCCACGCTGGTCGCTTCGTAGCCTGGGCACATGCTGTCACCCACCGCCGACACGTTCCGCCTGTTCCTGCACGTCATTTCCTCGGCCATCTGGGTGGGTGGCCAGTTCGTGGTCGCCGGCATCGTGCCGGGCATGCGCCGCTCGCACCCGCAGGCACTGAAGACGCTGGCGCAGGGCTTCGGTCGGGTGGCGTGGCCCGCGTTCGGTGTCGCGGTCATCACCGGCATGTGGAGCCTGATGGACATCGACATCGCCAACACATCGTCGTCGTACCAGGCCACCGTGGGCCTGAAGGTCGCGTTCGCGATCGCCGCCGGCATGGCTGCCGCCGTGCACTCGGTCGGTAGGAGCAAGCTCGCGCTGGCGCTCGGCGGCGCGCTGGGAGCTGTGTTCTCCGTGTTGGCGTTGTTCCTCGGCATCCTTCTGCGCACCGGCACCGCCTGAGATTGCGGCCGCAGTCGACGCTGCGGGGTTCGATCAGTCGGCTGGACCAAGAGCGTCGTCCAGCGCACTCCGCCAGTCGGCATTGGCGAGCCCGCCGCTGACCAGAACATCGCGCCAATCGCTGTGAGAGAGCGCAACGAGTTGCACCAGTGTCTGAACGTCACCTCGCGCTGCGATCACGACTGCAGCGATCACTCGCTCGCGGTCTTGATTTGCCGACTCGACTCCGTCCAGAAGTCGCATGGCGCCCTGGGGGTCAGCAAACTCGGCACGCACCCGGCGCTCTACTCGAGTAGTGATGCCCCGCGCCCACTCGCTGGCCGCGGGATATCGCTTGCTCGCCGCATCCGCAGTCAGTCGCCGAGTTCGGTCCCGGCCGCGAGCGGCATTCTCGTACAACGCGCCGCATCGTGGGCAGCGCAAGAGAATCCGCTGACGCGAGTCGTCGCTGCCGATCTGGGTCACGTGGCCAAAGAGGCGATTCTGGTCGTCGCGACAAAACGCGCATCCGAATCGGAGCACATTCGCAGAGTAGCTCCACTCCACACGCCGAGAGTGAGGGGCGCCTTCGCTCGCGCCCTCTTGCGTACTTGCCACACACCGACCACGGATCTCCGAGGTCGGTGTGTGACAAGAACAGGCAACTCGGACGCTGCGACGCCTGGCTCACCCGACTTCGAGTCGGCAAGGACACTGACGCCCAGGCAGGCGCCTAGTTGCGCGGGACCTTGCTCCAGGCGACGTCGCGGTCGACACGCACGTCGCCGGGCAGACCCAGCACGCGCTCGCCGAGGATGTTCAGCATGACCTCGGTGGTACCGCCCTCGATGGAGTTCGCCCGCGAGCGCAGGAACGCCTTCTGCGGGTACGAGTACTCCATCGCCTGCTCGGGCCGCGTCATCGTGTAGTCGCGGTACAGCATTCCGTCGGCGCCCATCAGGTTCATCAGCATCGCGTAGATGTCCTTGTTGAGGTTCGCCGAGGCCATCTTGCCGATCGAACCCTCGGGGCCGGGGTCGCCCATCTTGCGGTTCTGGTTGGCGCGGATGTTGGTGAGACGCAGCACCTCGGCGCGGCTCCACAGCTTCATCACCTCGTCGCGGGTGGAGGGGTCCTTCTTCCACTCCGGCGCGTCGGCCCAGGCCTTCATCAGCGGGGAGATGGAACCCGAGCCACGCTGCGGGATGGACCCGCCAATCGACACACGCTCGTTCATCAGCGTCGTCAGCGACACGCGCCAACCGTCACCCGGCTTGCCCAGCATCTCCGCCTCCGGGATGCGCGTGTCGGTGAAGTACACCTCGTTGAACTCGGCCTCGCCGGTCATCTGGCGCAGCGGGCGCACTTCCACGCCCGGGGCTTCCATGTCGACCACGAAGGCGGTGAGACCGGCGTGCTTGACAGCCT
>CAZREK010000321.1:0-3240 GCA_964598965.1 uncultured Bifidobacterium sp.
GGTGTACACCGTGCGCCTACGCGCACGCGTCAGCGACCCGAACCTGCACCGCTGACGGTCAGCTGACCGGTCACGCCGGGCGCCCGCGGCTAGGTTCGCCCCGTGCCGCACCGGCGAACTCTGCCCCTCCTCGCCCTCGTGCTCGTCGCGTGCAGCGCGGACCCGGGCGTCAGCGTGCAGCGGGCGGACGAGTTGGTCGCGACCACAACGGTCGAGCCGACGACGACGGTCGACGAGACCGTTCCCACCGACACCGGCGACGGCGTGGGCGACGTGCTGTTCCCCGACCTCGGCAACCCGGGCATCGACGTGCAGCACTACGCGGTGGACCTGACGTACGACCCCGACAGCGGCGACCTGACCGGCGCGGTCCTCATCGACCTCACGCTCACGGAGGACCGCGACCGGATCACCCTCGACTCGATGGGCCCCGAGGTGGAGACCGTCATCGTCGACGGCGCTCCGGCCACGTTCGAGAGTGACGACCCCGAACTGCGCATCGACCTGCCCGACGGCCTGGGTGCAGGCGACCCTGCGCAGGTGATCGTGGCCTACACGGTGAACCCGAAGGCGATCGCCTCGCAGGTCGGGGTACAGGACGGATGGATCGCCACTGAGAACGGCTCGTACGTGCTGAACGAGCCCGAGGGTGCGCGCATCTGGCTGCCGTGCAACGACCACCCCAGCGACAAGGCGACGTGGACGTTCCGCATCACTGTCCCTGACGGTGTCGTGGCGGTGGCCAACGGCGAGCTGACCGGCCTTGACGACACCGATGACAAGGACACGTACACCTGGGACGAGCGCGACCCGATGGCCACGTACCTCATCCAGGTGCTGACCGGCGACTACGTCATCATCAACGGCGAGGGCCCACACGGCCTGCCGCTGACCAGCGTGGTGTTGGCCGACGATCGTGAAGCAGCGCAACCGGCGCTGGACCTGATCGACGACCAGATCGCGTTCTTCGAGGACTACTTCGGTCCGTACCCGCTGGACCGCTACGGCATCGCCATCACCGACAGCTTCCCCGGGTTGGCGATGGAGACTCAGGGTCGCTCGTTCTTCAGCCGCGAAGACGTGCTGTCCTACGTGCCCGAAGACTTGTTCGCGCACGAGCTGGCGCACATGTGGTTCGGCGACGCGGTGACGCCCGAACGATGGATCGACATCTGGTTGAACGAGTCGTTCGCCAGTTACGCAGCCTGGATGTGGACTGCGGGTGGAGCGGACGTCGACCAGTTTGCGCAAGCGGCCCTGGGCCAGCGGTTCCCCGGCATCACCGGTGCGCCGGGGGTGGAGGAGATGTTCGGCTACAACAGCTACGACGGTGGCGCGGTGGTGCTGCACGCGCTGCGACGCACCATTGGCGACGACGCCTTCTTCGAGCTGCTGCAACGCTGGGTGGCGGACAACAACGGCACCTCCCGAGGCACGGACAACTTCATCGCGCTGGCGGAGAAGGTGTCCGGTCAGGACCTCGGCGAGTTCTTCGACACCTGGCTGTTCGCACCCGACGTGCCGGACGAGTTCCCCCAGCCCGCCGTCACCGGCTGATCAACCGCCCAGCACGCTGTCCAGCAACCACTCGCGCCAACGCGACCGCTTGCCCGTCCGGGCCTCTTTGCGGTCCGCACCCTTGGGGAACACCATCATCGTGTTGATGCCCAGCCAACGGAACGGCTCGGGCTCCCACCGCTTGCTGCGATGGCCCACCCACGGCAGTGCCACCAACTCGCTGTCCGCGCCCGTGATCAGGTCGGCCAGCGTGCGGCCGGCGAGGTTGGTGGTGCCCACGCCGTCGCCCACATAGTTGCCAGCGGAGGCCATGCCGGTGGTGGCGTCGTAAGCGACGTGGCACCACCAGTCGCGCGTCGCTGCGACGGCACCGCCCCAACGGTGGGTGACCTTCGCGTCGCCGAGCGCGGGGAACAGCTCGCGCAGTGACTCGTGGATCTTGGCGTGCACACCTGGGTTGCGCTCGTAGTCGGCCGACATGCGCGAACCCCAGTGGTACCACGCGCCACGACCACCGAACGCGAAGCGGTTGTCGGCCGTGCGCTGCCCGTAGATGATCATGTGCCGCCCATCGGCGAACGTCTCGCGCTCGGCGAGACCAGCCTGCTGCCAGAACGAGTCGGGCAGCGGCTCGGTAGCGATCATCAGCGAGTACAAGGGAGCGACATCGCGAGCCGCACCCATCTGCGAGGCGAACGCCTCGGTGGCGCGCACCACCACGCGCGCGTGCACCTCGCCGTTCGCGGTGCGCACAACGTTCGGCCCCAGCTCGGTGACCCGCGAGTGTTCGTGAATGGTGGCGCCACGGGCCTCGACCGAGCGCGCCAGACCCCGCGCCAACTGCGCCGGGTTCACGGACGCGCAGTGCGGGGTGTACTCGCCGCCGACCACCTTCGTCGCGTTCAAACGAGCCGCGGCCTGCTCCGCGTCGAGCAGGGAGTAGTCGCTGTCGTCGAAGCCGAACGTGTGCAAGTGCTGCACGTGCTGCGTGAGCCGCTGCAGTTGCGCCTGGTTGCGCGCGACGGTGACGGTGCCGCCACGTGCGAACCCGCAGTCGATGCCTTCGTGCGCCACGACCCGGCCCACCTCGGCGACCATCGCGTGCATCTCGGTCTGCAGGCGGATGGCCTTGTCGCGGCCGTGGTGCTCGGCCATCGCGTCCACCGTCATCGGCAGCAGCGCGGAGCACCAGCCACCGTTGCGGCCGCTGGCACCGAACGCGATCGCCTCGGCCTCCAGCACCACCACGTTCAACGACGGGTCGCGCTGCAGCAGGTAGTACGCGGTCCACAGGCCCGTGTAACCACCACCCACGATGGCGACGTCGGCCTGCACGCTGCCCTCCAGTGGCGGACGGGTCGTCCCCCAGGTCGCCGCGTCGATGGCGTCGTGCCACAAGGAAAGGCCGCTCAGTTCATGCACGCGCAGAGGCTATTCGGCCAGACTGCTGCCATGGCGACCACACCGCCGGGCTGGTACCCGGACCCTTCCAGCGGCCCGGGCGCGTTGCGCTACTGGACGGGGACCGAGTGGTCCATGCAGGTGGCAGTGCCGTCCACGGTCAAGGTCCCACCGCTGCCCCCGGCGCCTCGGCCGCCGCACCCCACGTTGCCGGTGCAGGTGGCCATCGGCGCACTCCTGTCCTTGGCCGTTCCGCTCGTCGCCAGCCGCTCGCTGGTCCGTTGGCTGGCGGACTACCGCTGGCCGATCGCGGTCTACATC
>CAZREK010000322.1:0-3199 GCA_964598965.1 uncultured Bifidobacterium sp.
CGCGACCGCATCCGCCACGTGTCGCTGGCCGAGACCTTCGGCATGGATCGCGCGATGCGTGAGCCACTGTGGTGCATCGAGCGCGCTTCGGCCACTCTCCTGACCACTCTCGGTGGGTAGCCTTTCCGGTTGCATGACGGAGATTCCCGCCCGCGCCCTTCCCGATCTCGCGATCGTCAACTGCACTGCGCTGATCAGCGCCGGTGCCGATCGGGCAACCTTCGCACCTGGCGCCACGATCGAGATCACCGACGGACGCATCTCCCGTGTCGACCCTCACCCGCTGCAGCGCACGACCGCAACCAAGGTGATCGACGGCCGCGGCATGGTGGCCATGCCCGGCCTGATCAACACACACACGCACGCGGCGATGACGTTCTTCCGTGGGGCCGCCGAGGATGTCGCGCTGTCGCACTGGTTCAACGACTACATCTGGCCGATGGAAGTCAACGTCGGCGAACGCGACGTGTACCTCGGCACGTTGGTGGCGATCGCAGAGATGATCGAGTGCGGCGTCACCACCTTCGCCGACCACTACTTCCACATGGACCACGCGGCCCAAGCGGTGCTGGAGTCCGGTATTCGCGCCAACCTCGGGTCGGCGTTCTTCAGTTCACAGGGGCCCGACGGGCTGGCCCACTCGGTGGGGTTCGCCGAACGATGGAAGGGCGCGGCCGGCGGACGCATCACTACCAGCGTCGCCCCGCATGCGCCGTACACGGTCAGCGACGAAGAACTGACCGCGGCAGCAGAGGCTGCGCGCAAGCTGGGTGTGCGCGTTCACGTCCACGCGGCCGAGGACATCGTGCAGACCAACGCCAGCCTGCGCACCCGCGAGCAGACCCCCATCGAGGTCTTGGAGTGCACTGGGGTGCTCGACGCCGGGGCGATCATCGCTCACGGCAACGGCATCCTCGACACCGACGTGCCGATTCTCGGCAAGTACCGCGACCGCGTGGGCGTCACCCACGGCCCGAAGGGCTACCTGAAGTTCGCGTTCGGTCCGCTGACGCCGATTCCCGCGCTGCGCGCCGCCGGCGTGCCGGTGGGTTACTGCACCGACGGGGCCGCCTCGAACAGCACACTCGACATCCTGGAAGCAATGCGCGTCACGGCCCTGTCGCAGAAGCAGGTGGCAGGCGATGCCACCTGGTTCCACACAGGGATGGCGTTGGAGTTGGCCGGTCCCGGTTCCGCAGCGGTGCTGGGCATGCATGGCGAGATCGGCACGCTGCGCGTGGGCGCCCACGCCGACGTGATCCTGGTGGATGTCAGCGGCTTTCACTGTCAGCCGATGCACGACCTTGCCGCCGCGCTGGTCTACAGCGTGCAGCCGGGTGACGTGCGCACCACCATCGTCGGTGGCGAGGTGCTGATGCGCGATCGCAAGCTGCTGACGATCAACCGTGAGGCGCTGATGGAGGAGTTCCCGCAGCGGGCGCGAGAGATCACCGACCGCAGCCACGGCCGCACGATTCAGGACTACCCGCAGTAGGCCGCCACCGGCCCACAGGTCAGGTGGTGGACGTCACCACCGAGGTGGGCGGCGGAGTGGTGCCGGTGATGGCGCCACCCTGAATCTGCTCGAGGGTCTTGCCGGCGAGGTCGTTGCCCAACAGCAGCACCACGCCACTGCCATCCGCCCAGGCGCCGGACTCGACCTTGATCGGCAACGTCGCTTCTTCCGCGGCGAGGCCACCCAGGACACGAGCGACGGTCTCGGCGACCGCCTGCGCGCCCGGAGTGCCCGCGTTGTAGATCACATAACTGGTGGCCAGCTTCGGATCGCAGGTGCCGTTGGTGGCCTCCACCGTGGTGAAGCCGGCGTCGGTGAGGGCGCTGGTCATCATGCGCGCCACACCGTTCTGGATGCTGCAGTTGGCCACCTGCACCTTGGTGCTGGTGAAGTCGCCGGTGATCGTCGTGGTGGTGGAGTTGATGAAGCTGGTGTCCAGCGTGGTGCTGAAGGTGGTCTCGCCACCGCCACCGTCACCGGCCGGCTTCAGCGTGCCTGCGCTGCCGTCGTCGTTGACCTTGTGCAGGATGAGGAAGCCGAGGATGAGCGCGACGGCCGTCACCAGGATTGCCACGCCACTGCCCATCGGCGGACTGCTGACCGTGTTGGCGGCCGGTCGCGGCCGGCGCCCCCCGAGGTCGTTGCTCATGTCGGCTCCCTAGTTGTCTGGCGTGTCAGGCGTGTTCGCTTGCCGCCGCGCCATCGATCAGCGCCCGACGACGACGTTCACGCTGGCGGCGCAAACGGCGCACCACCAGAGGGTCGTGGAGCATCGACGCCGGATGATCGATCACCCGGTTGAGTTCCAGATTGTACTCCTCGACCGAGCACGCGAACCGCGCGCGGATGGCGTCGTGACGGTCCTCGTCGAGGGTGAACCAGGTGGCCTCGAACTGCAGGATCGCCAGCTCGCGCTCGCCCAGTTCGTCAGTGGTCTCGTGGTCGGTGTGGACACTCATGATGTGCCCAGCCTTGCCGGTCGCACCCGGCAAAGCCAAGCATCGGACAGGTGTTCGACGGACGGGCGGCCTCAGCCGACCTGCTCGCCTGCCGCGTTCACGGCGAACCACACGCCACCCGAGCCCTGACCGTTCACATCGCCGGGAGCGGCGTCGCCGGAGAACAGGTACAGCGGGTGGCCGCCGTAGGTGACCTGGAGCGAACCGTCGTCACGCGTCACGGTGCCGAGCAGCAAGGAGTCGAGTCCCTCACCGGCGACGGCCTCTTCCGTGAAGGGGGGCCACGCCGTGGCGCAACCACCGGTGCAGGTGCTGGGGCCGCTGCCGTCCGGCGTGAAGAGGTACAGGGTCATCCCGTCGGCGGTGGTGAGGATCTGGCCGAGCGAGCTGTCGGACAGCAGCAGCGTGGCGTCGGCAGTTGCCGGGGCGCCAGTGGTGCCCGGCGCACCCGTCGTGTCCGAGGCGGCGGCGGTGGTGGTCGCCTCGTTGGCGGCCGAGGTGGCGTCACTCTTGGAGGAAGAGTCGTCGGAGCACGCCACCGTGCCCAGAGCGACGGCGGCGAGAAGGATGATGCGGCGTGTGTTCATGCCGCTCTCTACGGCCCGGCCCGTCGATCGGATTTTGCGATTTCGCGCAATCCGATCGCAGCTGTCATCCGTAGTGTCCCAGTGATGCTGTGGTCGACCCAGACCGACCGTCTCACCGACGAGACGCTGCTGGCCGC
>CAZREK010000323.1:0-3191 GCA_964598965.1 uncultured Bifidobacterium sp.
GCCACCCACAACTACGACGAGCTGTACTCGGCCATCGTCGGGGCGCTGTGATCCGCGACCTGGTGGCGGCCGCCGCGGCCGAGGAGCTGTGCCCCACCATTGCGTGGGGTGTGGTGCAACACGGTCGGCTCACCGACGGCGAGCACACCGACCTGGTGTTCCGCATCGCCTCGATGACCAAGAGCTTCACGGTCGCCGCCATCCTGTCGCTGCGCGACGAGGGCGTGTGGCGGCTGGACGACCCGGTGGCGAAATACGCGCCCGAGCTCGCCGCCGTGCGTGGCCCCGCGGGTTCCCCGCCGATCACGTTGCACCACTTGATGTCGATGTCCTCCGGCCTGGCCACCGACGACGCGTGGGCGGACCGTCACCTCGACATCTCCGCCGACGACATCGACCTCATCTACGCGGCGGGCCCCACGTTCGCCTGTCGCCCCGGCGAGGCGTTCGAGTACAGCAACCTCGGTTTCGGCATGCTGGGCCGCGCCGTGTTCCGCGCCACCGGCCGCCGCGTGCAGGACGTCGTCAGCGAGCGCTTCCTCCGCCCGTTGGGCATGGACGACACCACCTGGGTGCAACCCGCGCACGACCGTTGGGCGCGGCCGCACCGTGTGGAGGACGGCCGCAGCGTGCCCGACCCCGACCCGCTGCTGGGTGACGGCGAGATCGCCCCCATGGGCGGCCTGTGGACCACGGTCGCCGACCTGGCCAAGTGGGTGACCTGGCTGGACGGCCCAGAGGGTCCCGCCTACCGCCGCGACATGCAACGCATCCACACCTACCAGGGCGTGGTGGAACTGGCCGGGCACCGCAGCCCGATGGGGTACGGCTACGGCCTCAACGTCCGCGACGACGAGGTGCTGGGGCCAGTGGTGGCCCACTCCGGCGGGTTGCCCGGTTACGGCAGCAACATGCGCTGGGTGCGCGGCCGCGGAGTTGGTGCGATCGCGTTGGCCAACACCACCTATGCCTCCATGTCCGTGCTGACCTTGAAGATGCTGCACGCGCTGCACGCGGAGGGCGCGGTGCCCCCGCCGGCGCCGCTGGTCAGCCCGCTGCTGACCGGCGCGGCCGACGCGCTGGTCGCGCTGCTGAACGACTGGGATGACCGCCGCGCCGAGGAACTGTTCGCCGACAACGTCGCGCTCGACGAGTCGCTGGCCCGTCGTGCCGCAGCAGCAGCGACGGTGATCGCCCGTCACGGGTCGCTGATCATCGACCGCATCGAGCCGTCACAGGTCACCAGCGGCACCGTGCACCTGCGCGGGTCGGTAACAGAGGCGTCGCTGCAACTGGAGTTGCAGCTCAGCCCGGAGCCGAGCGCCCCGGTGCAGTGGTACGAGCTGCGAGGCTGACAGCCCCCAGCCTGGTGGCCGGGTCCACCAGATCGTCGACGATGTCGAAGTGGTGGCGGCCAGGGCACTCGAACGCGTCGGCTCCGCAGCGCCGGGCGAAGGCCGCACCTTGGGCCCTGAACGCGTCGGTGTCGTTGTCACCCCACACCACCACCGTGTGCGGACGGTGATCGACCAAGGGCAGCAGCGCCGGGCTGAGTTCTGCGGCCGCCCCTTCGTCGAGGCCCAGCGCATCGTTCACCGTGGTGTGCACCAGCGGGCGCAGGTCGTAGACACCGCTGATCAGCACCAAGCGGTCCACCGCCGCGCGTGCCGGGGCGACCAGAGCCACCATGGCCGCCAGGTGGGCACCAGCGGAGTGACCGGCCAGCACCACCGCCGACGGGCGCAGCTCGGCCGCTGCCCCTGCGACGCCGGCCGCGACCTGCACGACCATCTGCTCGATCGTGACAGCAGGTGCCAGCGTGTACTCGACCGCGGCGAAGGACCACCCGGCGGCAACGGCACCCGGGGCCAGGTACCACGAGTCCGCCGCGCTGAGAGCTTGCCAGTACCCACCGTGGACATAGACCAGCAGCGGGGCCCCGGGAGTAGCTTCGGCGAGCAGATGCCCACCCTTCAACGAGCGAGGTGGCACCTGAGCGCGCGCCGCAGCACTGCGTGCCACGTAGTCGGCCACGAACGGCTCGGCGCTGCCCCCGACACGAGAGCTCGGCGAATACTCCCGCTCCAAGTCCATCGCCGCAGATCGTAGGCCGGTTTCGGCGCCGGCTGACCTTAGGGCCATTGGTCCCATGTCCGGGGGCCGTGCGCCCCTGCCCGTTCCCCGCTGATCCGGGTGTACCGTCGCAGGCGTGTTCGTGAATCGCCAGACTCCTCATCATCGTCCATTGCGCGCCGCCGTTGCCGCCGTTGCCGTTTTCGCGTTTGTAGCCGCGAGCTGCTCCGACGACAAGAACGACGCCGCGTCCGTCACCACGTCGGCCAGCACCTCGGCTGACGGCAGCACCGTTACCACGGTCGCCGGCGCCACCACGACGGTGGCGTTGCCCATGGGCGACATCGTCGCCACGGCCCTCACCAACCACGTCTTCACCGAGCTCGCCGGCCTCGCGGTCGACGCCGGCCTGGTCCAGGCGCTGCGCGGCGGCCCCTTCACGGTCTTCGCCCCCACCGACCCCGCCTTCGACAAGCTGCCGCTCGACATGCTGCACGCCGTGCAGGACTCGCCCGCCAACGCGGACGGCGTCACCCTGCTGCAGACGGTGCTGCTGCACCACGTGGTCGACGGTGCGATCAGCCCCGATCAGCTGGCCGAGGGCGAGCTCACCACTCTGGCCGGCGACAAGCTGACCGTCACCAAGGTCGGCGACCAGTTCTTCGTCGACGGCAACCCGGTCGGCCCCGGCGTGGAAGCCACCAATGGTTGGGTCTACGTGATGAGCGACGTGCTCGTGCCGTCGCTGGGCACGATCGTCGATGCCGCTGTCGCCCTGCAGGACTGCTGCTTCGGCACCCTGGTCGCCCTGGTCACCCAGGCCGGTCTGGTCGAGACGCTGTCCAGCGAGGGTCCGTTCACTGTCTTCGCCCCGGCCGACGATGCCTTCGAAGCGCTGCCCGCCGCAACCGTCCGTGCAGTCACCAGCAACAACTCGCTGCTCACTGCGGTGCTCACCTACCACGTGGTGCCCGGCAAGATCACCACTGATCAGCTGACCGATGGCATGGAGCTCACCACGGTCGAAGGTGAAGTTCTCAAGGTCACCATCGTCGACGGTGTCATCAACATCAACGGCAACCCGATCCTCGTCCAGAACGTGCAGGCGTCGAACGGTG
>CAZREK010000324.1:0-3186 GCA_964598965.1 uncultured Bifidobacterium sp.
ACTCCACCCGGCGCTCGACCTCGGGAAGCTGGACACCGATACGGCACGGGCGTGACATGCCCGCAGTGTATGTGTGGTCAGGCGCGGCGCCCGGCCGCCTGATCGTCCACCCGGCCGTGCCAATCGTGCAGTGCGTACGCCAGCCGCTCGGAGCACGTGTGGAACTGCGAACCCACGCTCATCGACGAAATGGCGGCCTCCGATTGGCCGGCTAAGGCCAGGGCGAGCACCCTCCCGGCCTCCACATGGAAGGCAGCGTGCAGCTTGCGCACGTTGGCGTAATCCCACCCTTTGCGCACGCGCCAGGGCACGTCGTTGTGCAGCCATTTGCCGAACGCGCAGGCGTCGTCGACGGAGGCCTGCTCGACGGTGATCTCCGCGCTGCGGGTGGAGATGGCGTCGTGCAGACGCCGCTTCCAGCCCTCATGGGCCGCGAGAGCGTTCAACACCTGCTGCTGCATCGAAGGGCCAGCCTCGTTGACCTGTTCGCCGTCGGCGTCCACGTCGTAGAAATCTACCCACGCAGCGTGCGGTTCCGACCGCCGAACGTATTCGTCATCGGCGAGCAATCTGCGCGGCTCGTGGGGCATGATGGGCGCCATGTTCTGCGTTCGTACCGGTCTGGCAGCGGCTGCCCTCAGCGCAACCGCCCTCACCGGGTTCGCCGCACTCACCGGCTGCTCGAACGACGACGGCAGCGCGAACTCCACCACCTCCACCACCGAACGCCCTCCGTGGGCCGGTCAGGGCGAGGACGACCTGTGGCTGGCACTCGATGCCGTGTGCACGTCCGCGAACGACGCTGCAGCGAACGACGCCCAGGCGCTGCTGCCGCTGGACACGGAGGTGGATGAGCACGACCTGGCCACCTTCTACCGCGATCGCTCGGCGCAGGTGACGACCCTCGCCGACCAGTTCGCGTCGATGACCACACCCGCGGCGCTCAGCGCCGAGTGGACCAGCCTGGTCGAGGGTCTGCGCACCTGGGCCACCTGGGCCGACGAAGCCGCTGACCGCGTGGAGGCCGACGGCATCGAGGCCGGTGACACGCCACCTCCTGGTCTCGAGCGTTTCCGCACTTCGTTCGAGTGGGGTGCGTGCGCACTGCTGCTCGACGTCAACTAGGCCGCCGTGCACTATCGCAAGGACATCGAAGGGCTTCGCGCCATCGCCGTCACGGTCGTGTTGCTGTACCACTTCGGCGTACCCGGCCTGGACGGTGGGTTTATCGGCGTCGACGTCTTCTTCGTCATTTCCGGGTTCCTGATCACCTCGCTGCTCATCGCGGAGCGCGAGCGCACCGGCCGCGTGTCGTTCCTCGCCTTCTATGCACGGCGCGCACGCCGCCTGCTGCCGATCTCCGCGGTGGTGTTGGTGGCCACTGCGATCGGAGCCGCATTGCTGTTGCCCGCCTCGATGCTGAAGGACGCCGCGGCCGACGTCCGCTGGTCCGCGCTGTTCTCCGCCAACATCCTCTTCGCTCGCCGTGGCAGCGACTACCTCGGCTCCGAGCTGGCGATGTCGCCCTTGCGCCACTACTGGTCGCTCGCTGTGGAAGAGCAGTTCTACGTCGTCTGGCCGGCGATCATCGCAGTCGCGACCGTCGCTGCGCGCCGGGTTCGCGTCCGCGTCGGCCAAGTCATGGCCGTGCTGATCGGTGGGTCGTTCGCGGCATCCATCGTGCTCACCACGTCCTCCCCCACGTGGGCCTACTACGGCTTGCACACGCGAGCCTGGGAACTCGGTATCGGAGCGTTGCTCGCTGCAGCGGCCCCCACGTTCACCCGCATTCCATCCAGCGTGCGGGCCGCCCTCGGATGGCTGGGGTTGATCGGCGTGCTGATCGCGGCGGCGACGTTCGGCGACCTCGCCTTCCCCGGTTGGGTGGCCGCCCTTCCGGTGCTGGCCGCCGGTGCACTGTTGGTGTCCGGGCCGGACACGCACGGCTCGCCCGCCCGCCTTCTCGCGGCACCACCGCTCACCTACCTCGGCACTCGGTCGTACTCGCTCTACCTGTGGCACTGGCCGGCCCTGATCCTTGCCGAGGCACACCTCGGACACTCGCTGTCGGTCGTTCAGCGGCTGGTGATCGGCGCCGGCGTGTTGACGGTGGCAGAGGTCGGCTACCGCGTGGTCGAGCACCCGATCCGATCCTCACGAACGCTGGCGACGCACAAGGTCCGTTCGCTGGCGATGGGCGGCGCGCTCGTGGCCGTTGCCCTCGTCGCAGCCACGGTGCTCGCCGACTACGACCCCGACTCGTCCACCGGTGTGAACGCGGCGGCGCCAGAAGTCGTGGCAACCGACACCACCCTTCCGCCCGCGACCACTGCCACTCAGCCGTCCTCGTCCACCGCCGAAACCACCACCACGTTGCCGCATTCACCGGCCGCGATCAGCAACGCCACGGCCGCCGCTCCCGCCGCGATCGTTGCCGCGTTGACGGCAGCCGTGCTGCCCGACAACCTCCGGCCAGCGCTGAGAGACGCGGGCGACGACCTACCCGAGCTGTACCGCAACGGGTGTCACCTGTACGACAAGCGCGAGGTCAAGCAGCGTTGCATCTTCGGCGACCCTGCCGGCACGTTCACCATCGCCCTGTGGGGCGACTCACACGCAGCACAGTGGTTCCCTGCGCTGGAAGCAATCGCGATCGCACACCACTGGCGACTGATCACGATGACGCAAGGTGGATGCCCGTTCCTCGACGTCGAGGTGTACAACCGTGGCGCGAAGAGCCACCTCACCGCCTGCCAGCCGTGGCGCGACTCTGCACGCCAGTTCATGCGCGACCAGCACGTCGACGTCGTCTTCCTGTCGCAGTACTACGGCGACCTCGACAACGACACACGTGACCCCATCACCGCCCAGCAGTGGGACGCTCAGCTGCGCACGCTCCTGCCATCGATCGCCGCGGACGGGATCGTGCCCGTCGTCATCGGTGACGCCGCCGACCCACCCGACGATGTGCCCGCGTGCCTCAGCCGCAATCGCCAGGACACTTCCGCGTGCGAGGCGCGTGACGACGACGCCGTCACGACCTCGGTCGTCGCCACCATCAGCACAGTGACCGACGAGCTGGAGGTCGGCTTCATCGACCCCACGAGGTGGCTGTGCTCGGACCACCGCTGCCCGGCAGTCGTCGGCGACCTGTTGGTGTACCGCGACACACACCACCTCACGGCC
>CAZREK010000325.1:0-3125 GCA_964598965.1 uncultured Bifidobacterium sp.
CGAGACGAAAGTCGATGCCGGTCACGGCCAGTTCGAAATCGTTGGGGTTTCGGAAGGTGCCGAAGACGATGTCCCACACCGGCAGGAACGTGGAGTAGTTCGTGTGGTGCGCCTCGGTGGCCAGCTCGTGGTGCCAGTGGTGGAACTCGGGGGTCAGCACCACCGGCCACAGCGGCCGTAGGCGGAAGCGCACGTTGAGGTGAGCACCGAGGCCCACGAGGAACTGCAGGACGGCGAGGATGCCGGTGACCTTGTTGTCGAACCCAGCCGCGATCAGGAAGGCGATGCCGGGGGCGATGAAGATGCTGTCGAACGGGTGTGTGCGGAAGCCCGACACCCAGTCCAGGTGGCGAGTGCTGTGGTGCACCGAGTGGAAGCGCCAGAAGTAGGGCACGGTGTGGCTGAGCCGGTGAGCCCAGTAGGCGAGCACGTCGAACAACAGGATGCCCAACAGCAGGCGCAGCCCGCCGGGCAGGCGGGTGATCAGCGGACGCACCACCAGCCCGGGGATCCAGGCCAGCGACACGACGGCGATGATGATCGCGGCCGCCAGCCCGATGACGCGCAATAGCGGGGCGGCCGCGGCGTAGGCGAGGTCGGTGCGCAGTGCCAGGCGGCGGACGGGCACCGGATGGCGTTTCCACAACCGCTCCAGCGGCCACGACACCACGAACAGGAAGGCGATGCCGCCGACCTCGCCGTTGCCCAGCAACAGGCTGACGATCGCGACAGTGGTTGCCGCCACCACCATCCAGGTGGTGCGACGAGTACGTGGCGCCTTCCGGCGGGCGGCGGGGTCGGGCGGTGCCCAAGTGGTGAGGGTGGCGGTCATGCACCCTCTATCGCTCGCCGAGCGGCGAGCGGTTCACGGCTCAGCCGAGATCGCGCAGATCCATCCCGAACGCGGCCTGGAACGCGTCGTAGTAGTCGTCGTCGCTCTCGGGCAGGCCCATCGCCACCCACTGCTCGTCGGTGATTGCGGCGCGCCCGTTCACCAGTTCGGGGCCGCCCCAGCTGACCGTGTGCCGCAGGGTGGGGCTGGCAGCGGTGATCGCGCCGTGCACCACCTTGCCGACTTCCACCGGGTCGGTGGCGTGGCCCAGGCCGGCGGCGTACATCTGGAACATGCGCCGGTACTGAGCGTCATACGCGCCGGTCTGGTTGGGGGTGTCGATGTTCTTGGCGAAGATCGCCGACTTGGTGATGCCCGGCTCGATGATCGCGACGCGCACGCCGAACGGGGCGACCTCCTGCGCGAGCTCCTCGCTGACACCTTCCAGCGCCCACTTCGACGCGACGTACGGGCTCTGCGCGAGCGCGGCGATGCGACCGGTGACGGAGGTGACGTTGACGATCGCGCCGCGACCGCGAGCACGCATGCCCGGCAGCACTTGCTGCCAGCACCGCGCCGGGCCGCACAGGTTGATGTTCATCACGTCGAGGTACATCGCCGGGGTGCACTCCTCGGCGACGGCGTTGCCGCCCACACCGGCGTTGTTGACCAGCACGTCCACCACGCCACCCGTGCGCTCGAACAGGTCGGCGAAGCCGGCGCGCACCGAATCGTCATCGGCAACGTCCAGTTCCACCAGCGGCACCTCCACGCCGGCGGCCTGCGCCATCGCCTGCAGCTTGGTGGCCTTGTCCAGGCTGCGAACGGTGCCGTAGACGGTGTAGCCCTGCGCGGCGAGGTGGATGGCGGTGGCGCGGCCGATGCCACTGTTGGCCCCGGTGACGACACAGATGGCGGGAGGTGCGATGGCGGTCATGGGCGCCGATCGTAGGGCGCCCGAGCGCTGGCTATGCGGCTGGATCGTCGCCGATCAGCGGATCGAACTCGTCGAACCACACCGGGTCCGGGTCGCAGCCGATGGCCAGGCTGCGCACGACGTCGCCATCGGTGAGCAACACGTCGAGCAACAGCAGACCCTGAGCCATGTGCGCCCGCCGTAACGCGTGGTAGCCACGCCGATCCTCTTCCTGCGGCGGCCCGGTGACGACGTGGTCCTCGTAGACGATGCTGAGCGTGTGGCTGAACTCGTCGAGGCCGGGGAGGTCGGCGAACCCGACGAAGACGCCCACCTCCGCGGGCGGATCGAGCAGAACGGCGACCACACGTCGGCGGCCGTCCAGCAACACCACTGCCTCGTGCTGGACAGGCAACTGGGCCAGCTCGACGGCCAGCATCGCGGCATCGCCGAACTCGGCGACGTACAGCGGCTCGTCGGGGTCGGGGTGGTAGATGTGCCAGCAGTGCTCGTCGGTCTGGACGGGCAGCGAGTAACGGCGACGGCGCGACAGCCGAGGGCGTGTGTGAAACGGCATGGTGCCTCCCGAACGTGGGGAGAAATCCGGGGGGAAGCCGTGCGCGTGAATCTAGCGGTGGTGGAAGCGTTCGGCCACCCGCGCACCGAGGTGCAGCAGCGGCCAGGCCACTGCGATCAACCCGGCTGCCAGGCCGTACGCCCACGCCTCGGTGAGCGGCAGCTCGAACGTTTCGCGCCCCCACGGCACCACGAACGCCAGCGCGAACAGACCCACCATCGTGAACACCAGCACACTGCGCAGCAGGTTCAGCGGGCTGGCGATGCGGTACAGGTTCATCAGCGCCACCGAGCCCGCCACCAGCACGGCGACCGTGCGCGCGTGGTCAGGGTCGATCGCGTCGTCCAGCTGAGCGATGGCGAACACGGTCATCGTGGCGGCGGCGATCACCAGGCCGGCGGGCACGGACTTGCCGAGCACGCGACGCAGGAAGCCTTCTTTCACCCGCTGGTCGTTCGGCTCGAGCGCGAGGAAGAACGCGGGCACGCCGATGGTGAACCAGCTGAGGATCGACAGGTGGATGGGGCGCAGCGGGTAGGCCAGCGCGAACACGCCGGTGAGGATGGACAACAGCACGGAGTAGGTGGTCTTGGCCAGGAACAGCGCGGCGACACGCTCGATGTTGTTGATGACGCGCCGACCTTCGGCCACGACCGCGGGCATGGCAGAGAAGTTGCTGTCCATCAGCACCAGTTGCGCGACACCGCGCGTGGCCTCGCTGCCCGACGCCATTGCCACGCCGCAGTCGGCGTCCTTCAGCGCGAGCACGTCGTTGACGCCGTCGCCGGTCATCGCCACGG
>CAZREK010000326.1:0-3114 GCA_964598965.1 uncultured Bifidobacterium sp.
GGAGAACGAAAATGAGTGACCTCACCATCGACATCGGGATCGCCGAAGACGACCGCCTGGCCATCACCGACGGCCTCTCGAGGCTTCTCGCTGACAGCTACACGCTGTACCTCAAGACGCACAACTACCACTGGAACGTCACCGGGCCGATGTTTCAGACCCTGCACCTCATGTTCGAGGCGCAGTACAACGAGTTGGCGCTCGCCGTGGATCTGATCGCGGAGCGGATCCGGTCGCTCGGCGCTGCCGCCCCCGGCAGCTACCACGAGTTCGCCGCGCTCACCGCACTCGACGAGGACTCCGACCGACCCGATGCCGCGGAAATGATCCGACGACTGGTCAAAGGGCAAGAGACGGTTGCCCGCACCGCTCGTTCTGTCTTCGCCGCGGTCGAGAAGGCTCACGACGAACCCACGGCCGACCTGCTGACACAACGCCTGCAGGTCCACGAGAAGACTGCCTGGATGCTGCGCAGCCTGCTCGCCTGAACTCACGCACCAGCGCAACGCGTTGAGGTTGGCAGACTTATGACTTAGTGTTAGGGTTGCTTACCATGTGGGGCAACTTCCTGATCGGCTTGCGTGAAGGGCTGGAGGCAGCGCTGGTCGTTGGCATCCTCGTCGCCTATCTGGTGCGCACCGACCGACGTCACCTGCTGCGCTGGGTATGGAGCGGCGTTGCCGTTGCGGTCGCCGTCTCGATCGGGTTCGGCGCGCTGCTCACCTACGGGCCGCGCGGCCTCAGCTTCGAGGCGCAGGAACTGATCGGCGGTTGCTTGTCGATCGCCGCGGTCGGGCTGATCACCTGGATGGTGTTCTGGATGGCCCGCACGGCGCGCACGCTGCGCACCGACCTGCAGCAGCGCCTCGACCTCGCGGCCGGCACCGGACCGCTGGCCGTCGCAGTGATGGCGCTCTTGGCGGTCGGCCGTGAGGGCCTGGAGACAGCGCTGTTCCTGTGGGCAGGTGTGCGCGCCACCGGCGAGAGCACCGACCCGATCCTTGGTGCGCTGTTGGGCATCGCCACGGCGGTGGTGCTCGGGCTCCTGATCACCAAGGGCGCGGTGCGCCTCGACCTGGCCAAGTTCTTCACCTGGACCGCGATTCTGCTGATCCTGGTCGCTGCCGGTGTGCTGTCGTACGGCATCCACGACCTGCAGGAAGCCGATGTGCTTCCCGGTCTCAACACGCTCGCCTTCGACGTCAGCGAGCAGGTGCCGCCCAGCAGCTGGTACGGCACCTTGCTAAAGGGCACGCTCAACTTCTCTCCCGCCACCACCGTGCTGGAGGCGATCGCCTGGGTCGCCTACCTCGTGCTCGTGCTGCCGCTGTTCGCACGCACCGTGCGCCGCGAACGCACCCCGCGCCGACGGCCACCCTTCAACACCTCGACCACACCACTGGAGATCCCCGCATGAAGCTCTCACTCGCCCTCGCCCTCGTGCCCCTCGCACTCGCCACGGCGTGCACGGAGAATGACCCCAAGAGCGCCGGCGGAGCGATCTCGGTGGTCAGCACCGCTGACGCGTGCAAGGTGGGCATCACCGAGGCGCCGAGCGGCAACCTCGTGTTCGAGGTGAAGAACGACGACTCGCAAGTCACCGAGTTCTACCTGCTCGCGGCGGACGGCCTGCGCATCGTCGGCGAAGTGGAGAACATCGGCCCGGGCCTCACCCGTCAGCTCGTAGTCACCGCCGCCCCCGGCGAGTACGTGACGGCCTGCAAGCCGGGGATGACCGGCGACGGCATCCGCGGCGAGTTCACCGTCACCGACTCGGGTACCGACCTGGCTGCCACCGGCGAGCTGGGCGAACTGCTGACCACCGCCACCGACCAGTACGCCCTGTACGTCAAGGACCAGGCCGAGCAGCTGATCACCAAGACCGAGGAGTTCGCCGACCTGTACACCTCCGGCGACGACGACGCGGCTCGGGCTCTCTACGCCGATGCCCGCACACACTGGGAGCGCATCGAGCCGGTGGCCGAGTCGTTCGGCGACCTCGACCCGCGCCTCGACCTGCGCGAAGCCGACCTCGCCGACGGCCAGGCCTGGACTGGTTGGCACGCGATCGAGAAGGACCTGTGGCCGCCTGCCGACGGCTACACCGCGTTCACCCAGGCCGAGCGCGAAGCGCTCGCCGAGCTACTGGTCGCCGACACACAAGAGCTGGTGGACAGGGTGCAGACCCTCACGTTCACCCCCGACCAGCTGGGCAACGGCGCCAAGGAGCTGCTCGACGAGGTGGCCACCGGCAAGGTGACCGGCGAGGAGGAGATCTGGTCGCACACCGACCTGTGGGACTTCCAGGCCAACGTCGACGGCGCCCGCATCGCGTTCGAAGTCCTGCAGCCCGCGCTGGAGACCAAGGACGCCGAACTGGCGGAGCTGCTCGCCACTCGCTTCGCCGAGCTGCAGGAACTGCTCGACCAGTACGCCCTGCCCGACGGTGGGTTCGTGTTCTACGACGAACTCTCGGCCGACCAGGTGAAGGAACTGTCCGATGCGGTGAACGCGCTCAGCGAACCACTCTCCAACCTCACCGCCGCGGTCGTGCTGTGACCGAGCAGGCGACCTCGCGGTTCAGTCGCCGCCGTCTGCTCGTGGGTGGCGCCGGCGTGGTGGGTGCCGGCGCGGTCAGCCTGCTGGCCGCGGAGCGCATCGGCGACAACGGCACCCGTGATGGCACCGCGACCGCCGGTGCCCCGAGCGACGCTGTTCCGTTCCACGGTCCCCACCAGGCCGGCATCGTCACCCCCGCGCAGGACCGCCTGTACTTCGCCGCCTTCGACGTGATCACCGACGACCGCGATGAGCTGGAGACCCTGCTGCGCAAGTGGACCGCTGCCGCAGCACGCATGACCCAGGGATTGGAGGCCGCCGAGGGTGGCGCAGTCGACGGCCCGTATCTCGCACCGCCTGCTGATACCGGGGAGGCGCTTGGCTTACCTGCTTCCGCGCTCACGCTGACGTTCGGCTTCGGGCGCACCATGTTCACCGACAACGAGGGTCGCGATCGCTTCGGCCTTGCCGACCGTCGCCCCGCCCAACTGGCCGCGCTGCCACACTTCGCTGGCGACAACCTCGACCCGGCACGCTCCGACGGCGACCTGTGCG
>CAZREK010000327.1:0-3108 GCA_964598965.1 uncultured Bifidobacterium sp.
GACGTCGAGCGTGGCACCCAGGCCACCCTGCAGTGCGTGCACGAAGGCGTCGATCGGGCCGTTGCCCTGGCCGGTGACGGTGACCGGCTGGTCGTCGATGACCAGCTGGGCGGTGATGCTCGTGGCGCCTTCGGAGTCGCTGCGCATCTCGTGGCTGACCAGGCGCATGCGCGGCTCGACGGGCAGGTACTCGGACTCGAAGGCTTCCCACATCACCACCGGGCTGATCTCGGTGCCCGTGTCCTCGGTGATGTGCTGGATGGTCTTGGAGAACTCGATCTGCAGGCGCCGCGGCAGGTCGAAGCCGTGCTCGGTCTTCATCACGTAGGCCACGCCACCCTTGCCGCTCTGGCTGTTCACGCGGATGACGGCTTCGTACGTGCGGCCGAGATCTTTGGGGTCCAGCGGCAGGTAGGGCACGCCCCACGTGGGCGACTCGCCCGCAGCGATCTTGCGCTGCATACGGTCGAAGCCCTTCTTGATCGCGTCCTGGTGGCTGCCGCTGAACGCGGTGTACACCAGGTCGCCGGCCCACGGGTGACGCGGGCCGACGGGCAGACGGTTGCTGTACTCGGCCACGCGGCGCAGGGCATCGACGTCGCTGACGTCCAGCTTGGGGTCGACACCGTTGACCATCATGTTGATCGCCAGGTTGACGATGTCCACGTTGCCGGTGCGCTCGCCGTTGCCGAACAGAGTGCCCTCCACGCGGTCGGCACCCGCCAGCAACGACAGCTCAGCGGCCGCGACGCCCGTGCCGCGATCGTTGTGCGGGTGCAGGCTGATGACCACGCTGTCGCGGTTGCGGATGTTCCGGCAGAACCACTCGATGACGTCGGCGTACACGTTGGGCGTGTAGCACTCCACGGTGGCCGGCAGGTTCAGGATCAGCGGGCGCTCGGGGGTGGGCTCGATGACATCCATCACGGCATGGCTGATTTCGATCGCGAACTCGGGCTCGGTGAGCGTGAAGCTCTCCGGCGAGTACTCGTAGTGGATCTCTGTGCCGGGGATGGTGTCCTCCAGCTTCTTCACCAGCCGCGCACCGTTGACCGCGATGTCGATGATGCCGGCGCGGTCCAGGCCGAACACGACCTCGCGCTGCAGCGGGTTGGTGGAGTTGTAGAAGTGCACGATCGCCCGCGGGGCGCCCTGCAGTGCCTCGTAGGTGCGCTCGATGAGCTCCTGGCGGCACTGCACCAGCACCTGCACCGTCACGTCGTCGGGGATCATGTCCTCCTCGATCAGCTGACGGCAGAAGTCGAAGTCGGGCTGGCTGGCGGAGGGGAACCCGATCTCGATCTCCTTGAAGCCCATCTTCACCAGCGTCTCGAACATGCGGCGCTTGCGCTCGGGGTCCATGGGGTCGATGAGTGCCTGGTTGCCGTCGCGCAGATCGACGCTGCACCAGGTGGGGGCGACTTCTTGCACCTTGTTCGGCCAGGTGCGGTCGTGCAACACGAGCGGGATGAAGCGCTCGTAACGCTCGAAGGGCATCTGCTTGACGGTGACGGGTGGGCGTGACATCTGGGGTTCCTCGTGGCGACTGGCGTGTGGGGTGCAAGAAAGGGGGTGAAAAAGCAAGAAGCCCCGGCCTGTGGGGCTGGGGCTGCGGGCGAACGCGACTATGTGGCGCTCGCCCTACATAAGCAGAAGGAGGCCGAAGCTGGTGCGCATTGGTGAATGAGTCTGCCGTCCGCGGCGGCGTTTGTCAACGCACAAGGAAGTTGGTGAATTGCCAGGGGTCGGTGAGGTCGACGTGGGCGGCCTCGTCGCTGAAGTGGGCGAACAGGTCGCGGCGGCTGGAAACGGGGTCCCAGTCCGCGGGCCCGGAGTGCTGCGTGCCGAGGTAGCGGCCGGCGACACCCAGCACGAACTCCCACGGCAGGTCGTCGGGCACGCACACACCCTCGTGCGGGTGCTCGATCATCCACGACACTGCGCCCACGATGCTGCCCGCCACTTGCAGGGTGGTGGCGTTCTGGTGGGGCAGTGCGGCGCGGGCCTCGTCGATGCTGAGCAGCGAACCGGTCCACCAGCTCTTGTACGGGTGCCCCATCAGCAGCACGCCCAGCTCGTCGCGGCCGCTGATGATCTCGTCGTTGAGAATGCGCTGCTGAGGCTGCATCTCCCAGCCGCGCATGCGCAGTTCCAGCACGCTGTTGATACCAGCGTCGGACGGGTGGTACGAGTAGTGCACCGTCGGGCGGTAGATGTCGCGGCCGTCGGCGCCGCGCACCGTGAGGTGCTCGGTCAGCGTGAACGCTTCACCATGACGGATGACCATGCCGCGGATCTCGCCGCTGGGCACCCAGCTGCGCACCCAGGTCTCCATGCCCGGTCGGGCGATGCAGATCTGGTTGCACGGGCCTTCGCCGGCGTGTACGAAGGCGTTCGGCGGCAGGCGCTTCTCGTGCGTGCCCCAGCCCATCTCGGCCGGCGCGACGCCTTCCTCGTAGAAGCCCTCGACGCTCCAGGTATTGACGAACTCATTGGTGCGCTTCGGCACATTCGTGATCTGAGTGTCGCGCTCAGCGACGTGGATCACCTTCGTGCCGGTCAGCATGGCCAGCTCGTTGTAGCGGCGGTCGGCCAGCGCACGCTCGATCGCCCCTTGGTGGCCGCCGGCCAGTGCGTCGTGCAGCATGCGGGTGGCGATCTCCGTCAGCGCCTGCTTGGTGAAGTGGCTGACGAGGCCAGGGTTGGCGCCGTGCTCCAGCACTGCCGTAGCGCCCTTGTTGTCCGGCCAGGCGGCCTTCATCCGGCGCAGGCTCATGTGCCGGCGGTACAGGGTGCGGTCCAGCGGCGAAGTGGCGGTGAGCTCCTCGTACGGGTCCCAGACCTCGACGCTGGTGTTGAGGTAGCGCACGTCGTGATCACGGCACCACTGCAGGATCGTCGGGTTGTCGATGTTCCAGGCGAGGTCCAGCAACAGGTCACCGCTGCCGACGCGCTGTGAAAGGAACGCATCGAGGTTCTCGGGGGTGACCCGATCCTGCTCGTACACGACCCCTTGCGCGAGACAGTCAGCGATGCGCGCGCGGTTGTCGACGAAATCGACGATGGTGATTCGCGAACCCTCGATGCCGAGGTCGCGCAGCAGGAGCG
>CAZREK010000328.1:0-3105 GCA_964598965.1 uncultured Bifidobacterium sp.
GGCAACGTCTTCCGCAGCGAAGTGTTGTGGGCCTGCGAGCTGAACCCGTTCGCCACCATCGAGTCGCTGGACGCCACGGACTGTGTGCACGTGATCAACGCTGCGGCCCGCATGCTGCGCGCCAACATCCACCCGGGCTACCGCGTGACGGTCGCATCCGCGCCCGGCGGGCTGGCGGTCTACGGGCGCAACAGTCAGCGCTGCCACCGTTGCGGCGACACGGTACAGGTCAAGAAGGTGGGCGAGCACGCTCGCTCGCTGTACTGGTGCCCCGGTTGCCAGGTGCTGCACGCACCGCAGACCGTCGTCGCCGAGGACCAGCCGCGAGAGATGGACCCGCATCCGGCCGCCAGCCGCTATCTGGCGGATCTGCCGTGGCGCAAGTCGTCACTCGCCGGCTGAGCCGGCCGTTTCCTTCTCCACCGACGCCTGCTCTTGTCCGCACAACAGCGGCAGCAGCGTCAGCCAACCGTCGCCGACGGCGGTGCGCTCGTCGTGTGCCGGGTGCTGCTGGCCGGTGACGCAGCCATAGATGCCGGTGGCGAGGCGGATCGCCACGACATCGCCGACAGCGATCGCGCGGGCCACCGCTGCCTGCGCCGCCAGCTCGGCCCTCACGTCGTCCCCCAACTGCGCAGCAGCGCCGGCGGCGGCGAGGTAGGCCCACACCTGGTCCAGGTAGGTGGCACCGTGAGCGTGTTCCACCGCGTCGGCATGCTCGATCGCCGCCTGCGGCTGACGCGTCGCCGCCATCACCACTGCCGAGACCGCGTGAGTGAACGGGTGGTTGCGCCCGTGCTCGGGTACCTCGTCGATCGCGGCGAGCGCTTCGTCCAGCTGACCCAGCTGAGCATGCGCCATGGCGAGCACGATGTAGGTCTCGAACGCGAGGCCGCCGGACTCTTGGATCATCGCGATCGCCCGCTGTGTCAGCGCCAACGCGGTCTGCGCCGCTCCACGGTGCATCGCAGCACCCGCGGCGGCCATCAGCGGGATGGGGCCGTTCGCTGCGGTGTCGGCCAGCGTCAGCAGCTCTTCGCTGGTACGTTGTGACGCCGCCGTGCGGCCCATCGCGACCTGCGAGCGCACCAGCGGTGCCAGCGCCTGCACCAGGCCGAAGCGGTCGTTGAGCTTGCGGAAACGCGCACGCGCCTTCTCCGCGAGGTTGTGCGCATCGTCCAGCTGCCCCTGCCACAGGCGCAGGTCGGCCAGCAGGGTGTCCATCATCGCCTCGGCCCAGTCGTCGCCGCGCTCGTGGGCCTCGCCCGCCACCAGCCCGGCCAGACGTTCGGCCTCGTCGAAGTTGCCCTCGAAGAACTCGACGAACGCCAGCAGGCCGAGCGCCCACCCTGTTCCGTTGCGGTCGCCGAGGCGTTCGTGAGTGGCAGCAGCATCGTTGAGCTGAGTGCGGGCTGCGGCCAGGTTGCCGGACAGGAAGGCGATCCAGGCCCGGTGCTGCTCGATGTAGGCCATGCCGCGCTCGTCGCCGAGCGAGCGGTACATGCCGTCGGCCTCACCGAAGAACCATTCGGCGTCGATCAACGAGCCACCGAACATCTCGATGAAGCCACGAACGCGCAGTGCCTGCGCCAACAGGTCGGTGCGGTCACTGTTGCGCAGCAGATCCACGGCCAGGCCCAGCTCGCGTCGAGCGTCGTCGATGCGGCCGGCGACCTGACTGAGCGCCCCGCGCAGCCGGTAGGCCTGCGCCTCCAGAATCGGGTCGCGCAGTTGCACGGCGGTGGCCTGCAAGGCGTCGATGTCGGCCGTGGCGCCGCTGTAGTTGCGCTGCTCGGTGTACGCGGTGGCGCGGACCAGCCGCAGCCGCGCCACTTGCTGCGACGTGGCGTGTTCGTCGCCGGCCAGATCGAGCGCGCGGCTGGCATGGCGCACGGCCATCCGCAGGCTGCCCGATTCCAGCGCACGTTCGGACGCGGTCACCAGCATGGCGACGGCGCGGGTGGTGATGTCCTTGGGCACACCATCGACCGCGCCCAGCTCTTGCACCAGTTCGGCGGCGGCCGCGGTGTGGTGGGCTCGGTCGTCGTGCTGGCCGGCACCATCGCCGAGCACGCGGGCGACACCGGAGTGACGTTGGGCGCGTGCGGCTTTGGTCAACGTCTGGTAGGCCGCATCGCGGACGGACTCGCTGTGGAACTGCCAGCGGCGACCGCGGATCTCCAGCAGTCCACTGTCGTCCAGTTCTTGCAGCACACCCATCCGGAACTGCTGGCCGAGTTCGGTGGCGAACTTCTCCAGCGCGCCGACCATGCCGGACGTGCCGAGCACGGCCGCGTTCTCCAGCACCTGCCGTTGCTCGGGGGTCAGCTGGTCGAGGCGGGCGGCAATCAAGGTGCGCAGCGAGTCGGGCAGCTCACGGTGCCCGCCACCGGCCTCGCGGAGCGCCACCAGTTCGTGGACGAACAGCGGGTTGCCACCGCTGCGTTCGTAGAGAGCAGCGAGCAGCCGCTCGTCAGGCGCTTCCTCCAACAGCGCGGTGGCGAGTTCGTCGCTATCGGCGCGGGTGAGTGGCTGCAGCGTGACCGACACCGTCGTGATGCGGTCGTTCTGCGGCGGCCAGGCAACGTCGGAGCCGGGCCTCATGGCGGTGATGAGGATGAAGGCGTGGCGGCCGATCGAGGTGACCAAACTCTCCAGCAGGTCGATGAGCACGGGGTCGGCCCAATGCAGGTCGTCGATGCTGAGCACCATCGTGCGGTTCTCGGACCGCGCTTCGAACACGCGGGCGACCGACCGATGGATGGTGCTGCGCGCCTGCGCGGCGTCCATCTTGTCGATGGCCGACGGGAAGCCCAGCAGGTGCACGAACACCTCCACCAGGCGCTCGGCGTCGGCGTCGGCCATGCCGGGGAACAACTTGCGCGCCTTTGCCAACCCTGCATCGCGCGGCGGTTCGGGCGAGATGCTGGCGTCGAGGTCGAGGTACGTGGAGAGCGCTGTGGCAATGGGGAACCACACGTTGGACTCGCCGTAGGGCACGCAAGCACCCTCCAGCAGGAACACGTCGTCCTGGCCGCGCAAATGGTCCAGCACCTCGTCGACGAAGCGGCTCTTGCCGACACCGTTCTCGCCGTTGACGTGCAG
>CAZREK010000329.1:0-3103 GCA_964598965.1 uncultured Bifidobacterium sp.
GTCGTCAACCACCGCAATTACGGCACGTGGTCGTACGACATGGGCATCTACGACCAGGGCTTCTGGCTGGTGTCCCGCGGTCATCAGTTCATGACCGTGCGCGGTATGAACTTCTGGGGCCACCACTTCAACCTGATCGCGTTCGCGTTCGCCCCGTTCTATTGGCTGGGGGCGGGCCCAGGCTTCCTGTACGTGGTGCAGGCGGTCTTCCTCGCCTGGGCCGCGTTCCCGATCTACCTGATCGCTCGCGACAAGTTCAACAAGCCGTGGATGGGGCTGCTGTTCGCCGTCGTGTACCTGATGTACGCGCCGGTGCAGTGGATCAGCTGGTCGATGTTCCACCCCGAAGCGCTGGTGATCACGCCGTTCCTCTACGCATGGTGGTTCGCCACCAAGGAGCGCTGGGGTTGGTACTTCGCGATGGTGCTGCTTGCGCTCAGCATGCGCGAAGACGTGGCGATGGCCGTCGTGATGATGGGCATCACGTTGGCGATCTACATGCGCCACGCCCCCGACCGGCGCCGGGTGTGGTGGCGCTGTGCGTGGACGGTGGTGCTCGGTGGCGTGTGGTACGTGGTGGCCACGCGCCTGATGGTGTTCTTCAACGACGGCAAGGAACCGTTCTACGTCACCTACTTCTACGGCAACTACGGCGAGTCCGGCCCCGACATCGTGCGCACGATGTTGCAGCACCCCAACCGGGTGGTCAGCGACGCTGTGCAGCACGACCGCATCAAGTTCTACAAACAGCTCGGCTGGCCGTTGGCCTGGCTACCGCTGTTCAACCCGCTGGCGCTGCTGATGGCGCTGCCGCAGATGCTGGCCAGCATCATCGGCCTCAGCCCCTACGCGCGCACGATCAACTACCAGTACACGTCGGTGATGATCGCGCCGCTGATGATCTCCACCATTCACGGTGGGCACACGCTGTACCGCTTCCGGCCGGCACGGTGGGCAATGCCGATCGCGATGTTGTTGTGCGCGTGGGTGTCGAACGTGGCGTGGGCCCCGTCGCCCGTGGGGGAGAAGGGCAACTACATCGCCTGGAGCCGCGACAACCCGCGCACCGCGCTGCTCGACCAGGCGATCGTGCACGTGCCCGACGGCGCATCGGTGTCGGCCAGCTATCAGTTCGGGCCACACCTGTCGCACCGCTATGAGGTCTACGACTGGCCGAACCCGTTCTGGGCCAGCGTGTGGGGCAACGACGACTGCGACCACCTGCCCAACCCGGTGACGGTGGACTACGTAATTCTCGATCTCACGCAGATCGGGGTGAACAACCTTGAGCTGTACGACGCGATGCGCGCGCCGGGCGGCCCGTTCGAAGTGGTGTTCGAGAACCAGGCTGCGGTCGTGCTGCACCGCGTGGACACCAGCGGGTGGAAGCGCTGGAATTGGCGTGAGGTCGACGCAGACCCGCAGAAGGAGTCCTGCCGCATCCTTGACCTGCGCCACGGCGGCGACGGCACCGGCTGACCCGCGGTTGACTGCCTCGCGCAGAGGTGGCGGTTGCTATCCTCCAGTTCCGACCGTGAAACGGGTCCCGTGAGGCCCGTACGGGAGGAGAACCATGAAGGTCGCTGCGCGTCCGCCTGCCGGAACGCATGATCGTGCACTAGCATGCATGATCATGCAGAACTGTGAGAAGGGGTGGAGGAAGTGACCGCGAACTCCTCCCGCACTGCACCGGTGGAGGCCGCGCTGGTGCTGGCCGACGGCAGCGTGTTCGAAGGCGAACTGATCGGCGCCGACCCGGTCGGTGGCGTCGTCGGCGGTGAGGTGGTGTTCAACACCACGCTGTCCGGCTACCAGGAGGTCATCACCGACCCCAGCTACGCGGGCCAGATGATCACCTTCACCTACCCGCACATCGGCAACTACGGCGTCAACCAGCACGACCACGAGGCGAGTCGCCCGTTCTGCCGCGGCGTGATCGTGCGCGAGATGTCCCGCCGCGACAGCAACCACCGCAGCGAGGGTTCGCTCGATGCGCTGCTGCGGCGCTTCGGTGTCAGCGGCATCGCCGGCATCGACACTCGCCGCCTCACCCGCCTGCTGCGCGACACGGGCGCGATGCCTGGTGCACTTGGCCCGGTCGGCACCGGCGAGGCCGCGCTGCGCGCCGCGGCCGCGGCGGAGAAGGGCACCGACGGCATCGACCTGGTCGCCCAGGTCACCACCGCTCAGCCGTACACGGTGACGCACACCGGCAACGGCCCGGACCGGCGCCTCGTCGCCTTCGACTTCGGCATCAAGACCACCATCCTGCGCCACCTCGCCGGTGTCGGCACGGTGGAAGTCGTGCCCGCTTCCACCAGCGCCACCGACGTGCTGGAGCGCAAGCCGCACGGTGTGTTCCTGTCCAACGGGCCCGGCGACCCGGCGATGGTGGGCTACGCGGTCGGCACCATCCGCGACCTCGTCGGCCAGGTGCCGGTGTTCGGTATCTGCCTCGGTCACCAGCTGCTCAGCCGGGCGCTCGGCGGCGAGACGTACAAGCTGCCCTTCGGCCACCATGGCGGTAACCACCCGGTGCGCCACGAGTCGACCGGCCACGTGGAGATCACCAGCCAGAACCACAACTTCTGCGTCAACCCGGCCAGCCTGGAGGGCGTGGTGGAAGTGACCCACCTCAACCTCAACGACCTCACCAACGAGGGCATGCGCGTGGTGGGCAAGCCGGCCTTCAGCGTGCAGTACCACCCCGAAGCAGGGCCAGGCCCGCACGACAGCCGCTACCTGTTCGGCATGTTCGCCGACCTCATCGACGCCCAGGCCGGCAGCAAGGCGGGTGTGTGATGCCCAAGCGCACCGACCTGCACAGCATCCTGATCATCGGCTCCGGCCCGATCGTCATCGGTCAGGCCTGCGAGTTCGACTACTCGGGCACCCAGGCGTGCCGTGTGCTGAAGGAAGAGGGCTACCGGGTGATCCTGGTGAACTCGAACCCGGCCACGATCATGACCGACCCGGACTTCGCGCACGCCACCTACATCGAGCCGATCACCCCCGAGGTGGTGGCCAAGATCATCGAGCTGGAGAAGCCCGATGCCGTGCTGCCCACGCTGGGCGGCCAGACCGGCCTCAACACGGCGATGGC
>CAZREK010000330.1:0-3084 GCA_964598965.1 uncultured Bifidobacterium sp.
ATACCGGTGGGCGCGTAGGCGATGACGCCGTCGGCGGAGGCTGCGAGCGCCTCGGCCGTGACCATCGTGTAGCCGTCGGCGTTCTCGGCGATGTCGGCAGTGATCTGCTCCACCGTTTCGTACCCGAGGTCGCCACCCAGCTCGACGGCCAGCTCGGCAGCAATCATCCAGTCCGCACGTGTCGAGCCCGCTGGCGTGACCTGCGCGGCGAGTTGGCTGACTCGGCCCTCGAGGTTGGTGGTGGTGCCGGCCTTCTCCGTGAACGCGCAGGCAGCGAGCACGACATCGGCGCGCTGCGAGCTGGCAGTGAGGAAGGTGTCCACGGCGATGATGCTGCGCACGCCGGCGATCGCGCGGCGGGCGAGATCTGCGTCGGGGAAGTCGGACAGCGGATCGGCGCCGACCAGCACGAGGCAGTCGAGGCGGCCATCGGCAGCAGCCTGCAGGGCGCCACGTGTGTCGAGGCCACCAGCCGTCGGACGCATGCCCAGCTGCAGCGCACCGACCACGTTGCCGCGGCGGAATGCCGGCAGCAGCTTCGCCGACGGCACCGCCTCCAACACGGCGTTGATCGCCTGCACCTGCGCGGTTGTGGCCTCGGCCAGGTTGGCGCGTCCGGCGACCACGACCACCGGCCCCTTGGCCAGCTGCGCGGCGACCTGCGGGTCCGCGAGCGCACCCTGCACGGTGGCCAACTGGTGGCCCGGCTCGTAAGTGAAGCTGCGCCACGCGTGACCCGTGAGACCGGTTCGACGCGGGGTGAACTCGAGCAGCTTGATGCGCTTCTTCTCCGCAGCCCCGCGCAAGCGCAGGTGCAACACCGGCAGCTCTTCTTTGAGATCCGGGCCGAGCAGCACAACGGTCGCTGCCGCGGTCGCTTCGGCGATGGTGGCGCGATCACGCAGCAACAGGTCGGCGGGCAAGCCGTCACCCATCTGCGCGTACACGTTGGGGGTACCGATGATCTCGTGCGCCAGGCGAGCCCATGCGTAGGCGTCCTCGTTGGTGCCACGGGCGCCACCGATGACAGCGACGCTGGCCGCGCCACCCAACACCTTGGCTTCCAGGATCTTGCTGGCGGCTTCGGCCAGCGCACGGTTCCAGCTGGCCGGGACCAACTCGTCGCCTTCGCGCACCATCGGCTGCAGCACGCGGTCGCCGCTCTTGATCTGCTCGAAGTTGAAGCGGCCCTTGTCGCACAGCCAACCGTGGTTCACCGGCTCGCTGTCGACACCCACGTACCGCAGCACTTCGTCGCGGCTGGACTGGACGACGATGCGGCAACCCACCGAGCAGGTGGTGCAGGTGGACTCTTGCTGGCTGAGATCCCACGGGCGGGCCTTGAACCGGTACGGCTTGGCCGTCAGCGCACCCACCGGGCAGATCTGCACGGTGTTGCCGCTGAAGTAGCTGGCGAACGGTTCGTCGGGGAACGTCGTGATGTGCGTGTTGTTGCCGCGGCCGTTGAAATGGATCAGCGGGTCGCCGGCGACTTCGTCGGCAAAGCGGGTGCAGCGGTCGCAGAGGATGCAGCGCTCGCGGTCGAGAAACACCAGGTCGCTGATCGCGATCGGCTTCTCGTAGTGGCGCTTCTCCTCCAGGTAGCGGCTCTCGCCAGGACCGTGGCTGAACGCCTGGTCCTGCAGCGGGCACTCGCCGCCCTTGTCGCACACTGGGCAGTCCAGCGGGTGGTTGGCGAGCAGCAACTCCAACACGCCTTCCTGCATCCGCTTGGTGGTCTCGCTCTGCGTGTCCACCTTCATGTCCGGCGCCACGGGCACCATGCACGAGACGGTGACGGCCGGGCCGCGGCCGCTGTCGCACTCCACCAGGCACATGCGGCACTTGCCCACGGGCGTCATCCGCTCGTGGTAGCAGAAGCGCGGCACGTACTCGCCGGCGTCGCGGACGGCATCGATCAGCAGCTGGCCCTTGCGGGCGACGTGCTCGACACCGTTGACGGTGATCTTCACCGCGTTGGGGTCGACCGGGGCTTCGGCGGGTGTTGCAGTGGTGTCGCTCATGTCAGTGGACCGCCGTCACGGGGATCTGCTTGCGATCGCGCACCTTGGCCGCGAACTCTTCGGGGAACAAGGTGAGCGCCGAATGGACCGGCGCATACGCCGACGGACCGACGAAGCAGATCGTGGTCATCTTGTAGGGGAACGGGGTGGCCTGCAGGCCGAGACGCGAGCTGGCCGCGTGCGGGAAGTTGCCGGGGCAGATGGACGTGCCGATCTCGATCAGCTGGGCGAGGTCGTCGGTGGTGCCGCGACCGTCGACCACACGCTGCAGCACACGCTCCAGCCACGTGCCACCTTCGCGGCACGGCGTGCACTGGCCGCAGCTCTCGTGCGCATAGAAGCGGGTGAGCGTGAGCGCTGCCGAGGGAATGTCGGTGGTGTGGTCCATCACCATGATGGCGCCCGACCCCAACATGGAGCCGGCGGCACCGACGAGGCGACCTTCGAACGGGAGGTCGAGTTGCTCGGGCGTGAACCACGGGGCGGACCCGCCACCGGGCACGAACGCCTTCAGCTCGTTGCCGTTGCGGATGCCCTGGCAGAACTCTTCGCCGTAGAAGAGGTCGCGGAACGTCGTGGTGCCGTTGATGATCTCGAACACGCCCGGCCGGTTGACGTGGCCGCTGACCGCCACCATGCGCGTGCCAGGGCTGGTTTCGGTGCCGATCTTCACGTATTCGGCAGCGCCGTGGTTCAGCAACCAGGGCAGGTTGGAGAGCGTCTCGACGTTGTTGACGATCGTGGGCTGACCGTAGAGACCGATCGCCGCGGGGAAGAACGGCGGCTTCAGACGCGGCTCGCCGCGCTTGCCCTCGAGGCTCTCGATGAGCGCCGTCTCCTCGCCCACCACATACGCACCCGCGCCCCAGTGCAGCACGATGTCGACGCTGAACGCGGTGCCGAGGATGTTCTTGCCGACGTAGCCGGCGGCGTAGGCCTCGTTGAGAGCCGTCGCCACACGCTCATGCGCCAGCGGCATCTCGCCGCGGATGTAAAGGAACACTTGCGCGAGTCCTGCGGCGTAGGCGGCGATGAGGCAGCCCTCGATCAGCTGGTGCGG
>CAZREK010000331.1:0-3077 GCA_964598965.1 uncultured Bifidobacterium sp.
GTGGGACGCGAAGGACACCGTCACCCGGTCGCCGAACATCTCCAGCAACTCGCCGCAGTACTTCGACCACTTCAGCGCGTCGCGGACCAGGGCACCACGAATGGGCACCAGGTTGTGCATGTTGTGTGTGCAGTTCTCCGCGGTGCACAGCCAACCCTGGTCGGGGAAGAAGAAGTTCATCTCCGCTGGTGCCTCGGCCTCCAGCGTCAGCTGGAAGACGATGCGTACACCGTCGACCACCAGTTCCACACCGGTGCCGTCGATCTCCTCGGTGGGAGCGATGAGGCCCGGGGGCCAGAAGGGGATGGACTTGCCCAGACCACAGTCCACGTGCGTGCGCGGCCCGGGCGGCAGCAGCGGCCCGAACTGGTACATCGCTCGCCGGATCATCGCATAGCCGGCGATGACGTTCTCGCCGATGGTCTCGCGCATGAACCCGACCGGGGCGATGATGCGGCAGCGCCCGGCGTCGACATCCTCCTGTGTGGTCACGCCGCGCACCCCGCCGAAGTGGTCCGTGTGCGAGTGCGTGTAGATCACGGCGGTGACGGGGCGCTCGCCGAGCGTGCGGTTGGCGAGGTCGAGGCACGCCTTTGCGCACGGCTCGACAGTGAGCGGGTCGATGACGATCCAGCCGGTCTTGCCTTCGACGAAGGTGATGTTGGAGATGTCATAACCACGCGCTTGCCACACACCGGGGGCGACCTCGAACAGGCCGTGGAACATGTTCAGCTGGGCTTGACGCCAGAGGCTGGGGTTCACCGTGTCCGGGTTGGTCGCGCCCTGCTCGATGAACGAATAGCGGCTGAGGTCCCACACCGCGCCGAACCCGGTCTCGATGCGGCCATCGGGGATCTGTGCGATCAGCCCCTTCGACGCTCGGTCGAAGTCAGCCGGATCGAAACCCAACTCTCGCGGAGCGTTGGCGAGACGCGTGTGGTCAGTGGCAGCTTTCGGTGCGGTCCCCATGGGCGGCAGTTTCGCATGCGATGAAGCGATGCGACGGAACGGAGTGCCAGAGCGCGGAAGGGCCCGGCGACTTCCGCCGCTGTCGCCGGACCCTTCGTTCTTGGCCCACAGTTGCGGGCACCGTTGGGGGGAGGCTCGGGCTGGGGACTCGATGCCTTTCGCAAGACTTTGCCGAACCTGACGTCCTGTTCACTAGGGCACAAGGTCACTAGGTGTGGTGGCTCCGACACAGCCTTGACGCAGCGGCTCTGACAGAGTGATCGCCGATTCGTGCCGGCGTGCACTCCGAGGAGGAAGACATGAGCGAAGTCCTGACCGAGACGACCGACGGTGTCTTGACCGTCACCATCAACCGCCCCGACGCGGGCAACTCGCTGAACGGGGCCGTGGGCCGGGGTCTGGTTGCCGCATTCGGCGAGGCCGAGTCCAGCGATGCGGTTCGCGTGGTGGTCATCACCGGCGCCGGCGAGAAGATCTTCAGCGCCGGCATGGATCTCAAGGCCTTCGCTGCCGGCGAGGACGTCGCCAGCATCGGTGCCGGTATCGACATCGTCGGCAAGTGCTCCAAGCCCGTCATCGCCGCCGTCAACGGAGCTGCGCTGGCGGGTGGCTTCGAGGTCGCGTTGAAGACCGACCTCATCGTGGCCGCCGAGCATGCGCGCTTCGGGATCCCCGAGGTCAAGCGCGGTCTGTATGCCGCGGGTGGCGGCACGCGTCTGCCGCGGCGAATCCCGCTGCAGGTGGCGCTCGAGCTGGGCCTCACCGGCGACCCGATCAGCGCGCAGCGTGCCTACGACCTGGGTCTGGTGAATCGCGTGGTGCCCGCCGCTGAGCTGATGGATGCCGCCCGTGCGCTCGCCGCCTCGATCGCAGCGAACGGCCCGATCGCCGTCGCGGCGACGAAGGCGCTGATGTGGAGCGAGATCGGCGAGGCGGACAGCGCCGCGGCCGGCAAGTGGATGGGCGCTGTCTTCGGCAGCGAGGATGCCAAGGAAGGCGCCCGTGCCTTCGCCGAGAAGCGCGCCCCGCAGTGGAAAGGTCGCTAAGGCGCCGCGGTAATCAGCCGACGTTGCGCCGCAGCAAGGAGTGCACGCGCTCCCAGTGCAGTTCGCTGGCGGCCTTGTTGTAACGCTCGGTGCCCGGCGGTGCGTAGCCGTGCACGGCATCGGTGAACCAGTCGATCGTGTGCCGTACGTCGGCGTGTTCCAGCGCGGAGCGCATCGTGTCGAGCGTGTCCTTCGGGGCAGTGGCGTCGTTGTCGCACCAGCCGAAGTACAACTCGGCGCGCACTGCTTCGAGGCCGAGGTGTGGTGAGTCCGGTTCTGCGCGTACCAACCACGCGCCGTGGATGGAGGCAGCAGCCGTCACGCGGTCCGGAAACCCGCGTGCGACGCTGACCGCCAGGCCGCCGCTCATGCAGAAGCCCACCACACCCACCGACCCAGCTCGTGCCGCGGGGTCGCTTTCTGCATGGTCCAGCAGAGCCTGGGCGTCGCCGAGGATGTTGGTGGGGGTGATCGTGCCCATCAGCTCGCGGCGAAGGTGCATGTCCTCGTCGCTCATTCCGAACTCGCGGAACTCACTGCCGCGGTAGAACAAGAACGGCAGCATCACGTAGTACCCGGCCGACGCGAGACGCATCGCCATGTCCTTCAAGGCAGGGCGAATGCTGGGCGCGTCCATCAGGTACAGCACCACTGGGTGTGGTCCCCCGTGCGTGGGGTGGTACACGAACGTTCGCATCACGCCGTCCGGCGTCGTCAGGTCGATCTCGCGCTCGATCATGTGGGGAATCTAACGTGCCGCCTCCCGGCGGCCGCTTGCTCAGACCAGTTCGTAGCGGATCGGCAGGTGCTTCACGCCACTGACGAAGGTGCTCTTGGTCAGCTGGGCCTTGCCCGCGTACTCCACCTTCTTCAACCGCGGCAGCAGCGCGCCGTACAGCGCCTTCAGCTCCATGCGGGCCAGCATTGCGCCGAGGCAGTAATGCACGCCGAAACCGAACGCGAGGTGCTTGTTGGGCGTGCGCCCGACGTCGAAGCGGAACGGGTCGTCGAAGACGTCCTCGTCGCGGTTCGCCGACCAGTACGACAGCAACACGTCTTCAC
>CAZREK010000332.1:0-3075 GCA_964598965.1 uncultured Bifidobacterium sp.
AACGCTCTCGTCCGCGTGGGCAAGGAGTTCCAGCCGCTGGTGCCGCCTCGTGGCAGCGTGGCCGCGCACGTGCAGGCTGCGGTGCCGCAGTGCCGAGTCGTCGCTGCCTTCCATCACCTGCCCGCCACCGAACTGGGCCACATCGGCGAACCGATCGACAGCGACGTGCTGATCTGCGGCGACGATCGCGGCGCCATCCAGACGATGAGCGAGATCATCAGCAAGATCCCCGGTTGTCGGCCGCTCGACGCCGGCGAGCTGTCCAACGCGATGGCGATCGAGGCATTCACCGCGGTGATGCTGCAGCTCAACATCCGCTACAAGACGCGTGTCGCTCCCAAGCTGACCGGCATCAAGGGCGACCCCCGTGCGAAGAAGGCCGAGGCCGCTGCTCCCGCCGCTGCGTCCACGGAGGCGGTAGCGTCGCCGGCGTGACGATGCGCCTCTACGACACCGCCAAGCGCGCGGTGGTGCCATTCGAGCCGGGTGAGCAGGTGCTCATGTACACGTGCGGCATCACGCCGTACGACGCCACCCACCTCGGCCACGCGGCCACCTTCATCACCTACGACGTGCTGCAGCGCCGGCTGATCGACAAGGGTCACACGGTGAAGTGCGTGCGCAACGTCACCGACGTCGACGACCCGTTGTTCGCCAAAGCCCGCGAGTTGGGCGTGCACTACCTCGACCTGGCGGCGGGGGAGGAAGCTCGCTTCGAGCGCGACCTCGAGGCGCTCAATGCGCTGCCGGTGTACAGCACCCCGCGGGCGTCCAGTGCCATCCCCGACATCCGTGGCTTCATCGGCATGGTGCTGGAGCGTGGCTTCGCCTACGAGTCCGGTGGCAGCGTGTACTTCGACGTGTCCAAGTACCCGTCGTTCGGCACGGTCAGCAACTACTCGCAGGAGCAGATGATCGAGTTCGCCCGCGAGCGTGGCGGCAACGTCGACGACCCCAACAAGCGGCAGCCGCTCGACTTCGTGCTGTGGCACCCCTCGTTGCCCGACGAACCCAGCTGGGACACGATGTGGGGCCCCGGCCGCCCTGGCTGGCACATCGAGTGCAGCGCGTTGGCGCTGCGCGAGTTGGGCACCACCATCGACCTGCACGGCGGCGGCAGCGACCTCATCTTCCCGCACCACGAGTGCGAGCGCGCCCAGAGCGAGGCCGCCACCGGCGAACCGTTCGTGAAGCACTGGATGCACGTCGCGATGGTGTTCATGGACGGTCACAAGATGTCCAAGAGCCGCGGCAACCTCGTGTTCGTCGATGCTCTCCGCAAGGAGTGGGACCCGCGGGCCATCCGCCTCGGCATCATCGAGCACCACTACCGCCGCGAGTGGGAGTGGGACGACACGCTCATGCCGCGCAACGCGGCACGTGTGGCAGCGTGGGCGGCAGCCCCGCGGGTGGAGGACGGTGTCGTCAGCGAAGTGCGGGCAGCGCTGGACGAAGACCTCGACACGCCCAGCGCGCTGGCGCTGATCGACGAAGCCGTCGCCGCCGGGCAGGGTGTGCACGACGCTGCCGCACTGCTGGGCGTGCTGCTGTAGAAAACGACGAACGGCCCGACCCCGAAGGGCCGGGCCGCTCTCGGTCATTGCCAGGTCAGGCGCGAAGGCCCTTGTTCACCATCGCGACGACGGCATCCTTCAGCGGGATCGCCCCGTAGACGATGGCGCCGTTGGCGACGATGTTCTCCCACTTCTCCTCGAACACCAAGCCCCATCCCCCGGCCGGGTAGGCCTTGAGGAGCCAGATCATCAGAATGCTGATGATCAGCCCCCAATGCGCACCGATGACCGGGAGCTTGGTGACAACGGCCTTCACCTTCGCCAGTTCGAGCACCGAGTCGATCACTGCGACGACGGCGCTCAGCAACACGGCAAGGAGAAGGATCGCTCCGAGTACGTACATGGTGTACCTCCCTGTGTGACGGGCCCCCTGCCCGCACAAGTTCGCAAAGTAGCCTTCACGAGTTCACAAGGCGCGGATGATCGCCGTCGAGATTCGCCAACACGGCGTGTGTCCGGGGGTCTATGATCCCCGCATGTTCCGCACGGCGGTGGCCGCATGAAGGCGCAAGGCGCAGGCAAAGCGCAGGATCGCGTTCGTCGCTACCTCGGGCCGGTGGCCAAGAAGCTGTGGCACTTCCACATCGAAGGGCTCGAGCGGCTGCCGGCGGAAGGGCCGGCCATCCTGTGCGCCAACCACGTCAGCTTCCTCGATTCGGCGTTCATCATGCTGCACGCTCCGCGCAACATCAGCTTCGTCGGCAAGGCCGAGTACATGGACTCGTGGAAGACCAAGTACCTCTTCCCGGCGATGGGCATGATCCCCATCGATCGCTCGGGCGGCGACAAGAGCCAGGCCGCGCTGGACACTGCCGAGCGCGTGCTGCGCCGTGGCGAACTGTTCGGCATCTTCCCGGAGGGCACCCGCAGCCGTGACGGTGTGCTCTGCAAGGGTCGCACCGGCGCTGCTCGCCTGGCGATCAAGGTCGGCTGCCCCATCTTCCCGGTGGGCGTGGTGGGCACCCGCGAGATCCAGCCGCCCGACGCCAAGTTCCCCAAGCTGTTCCAGGACTGCACGATCAAGATCGGCCGCCCCATCAATGTGCAGCGCTACACCAGCCGCGGCGACGACCACCTGGTGCTGCGCCAGATCACCGACGAGCTGATGTTCGAGATCCGTGAGCTCACCGGGCAGGAGTACCGCAACCAGTACGCGGGCAAGGCCGACACCGGCCAAGCCGCCCCCGCTCGCGTGGGCACCGTGCTGGACCGCCAGCCCATGCTGGTCGGCGCCCCCGGCAGCTGACCCCATTGTCGAATCGGCTCCCACCTCCCGCGGATGGCGAGCTGTGGGAGTGGTTCGCTGCGGCTCGCGGCGTCATCGTCATGGCGATGTTGGCAGCCGGACTGCTGGGGCTGATCTGGGCAATCGGGCTTGTCGGATGGCTTGTGCTGGGAGGCCTCGGCGCCTACTTCACGGTCATGGCAATGCTCGGCCGGCGCGATCGTCGGCGGGTGGCCGACACCGAGGTCCGTGATCACTGACACCGGTCGCTCTATG
>CAZREK010000333.1:0-3029 GCA_964598965.1 uncultured Bifidobacterium sp.
GCGGCGTCGACGCCGTAGCGGGCGCAGACATCGGCGAGACGATGCGTGAGTTGTCGTTGCGGATCGAGCGAACGCGACAGGCGCAACGTGCACAGTGGCTGGCCGAGGTCGAGCGACACCTGGGCGCGCCGAGCGGCGCGTTGGAGAAAGGCGGCGTCGAAGGCGGCATTGTGGGCGACGAACTGCGCGCCGTCAAGACGCTCCGCCAGCGCAGCCAGCACCGTCGCCGCGGGAGGAGCATCGCGGACGTCGCGGCGATGAATGCCGTGCAGCCGGGTGGGGCCGACGCGATACCACCACCGGTGCCGTGGCCGCACCAAGCTGGCCCACCGGTCGAGCACGACGCCATCGGCGTCGACCACGACGACACCTACCTGCAGCAGACGGTGCCGCCGCACCGAGAGCCCCGACGTCTCGACATCGACCACGGCGTAGCGCTGGGGCAGGTCGGTGGGTTCCACGGGGTGCACCCTAGGCGCGGGGTGTGACAGCGTCCCACCGGCGGGTGTCGTCGGGCAGTCGTCGGGTCAGCCGAGGTCGGCCATCGCCTGCTGAAACTGCCCTTGGTCGAAATAGTCCCGCCACAGGGCGATGCGCTCGTGCCGCACCACGAACAGCCCGGCAACGCGCAGCTCGATCCAGCGTTCGCCCTGCCGGAACCGATCGAGCCGCTCGTTCATCACCACGCCCGCCGCCGGGGTACCGCTGCTGACCTGGTGAGTGACCACCCAGCTGACCTCGTCGAAGCGCTCGACGAACGGGCCGAGAATGCCGCGCACGCAATCGACGCCGGTGATCGGCCCGAACGGGACGTTGTCGTACTCGCCGTCGGGCGCCAGCAGTGCCAGGGCGTCGTCGAGCTGTCGTCGCTCGATGAGGCCGATGAACCGGTCGACGATGTCGCCGGGCATGTCTACAGCAGCTCGGCGGCCAAGCTGGCAACGGTGCTGCGCTCGCACGCCGTGAGCGTCACGTGGCCGAAACAAGGCTGCCCACTGAAGGCCTGGATGAGGACGGCCAGCGCGTTGTTCGCCTCGCCCAGGTACGGCGCGTCGATCTGGCTGGTGTCGCCGGTGAACACCACCTTGGTGCCTTCGCCGATGCGGGTGAGGACCGTCTTCAGCGTTGTGGGCTCGAGGTTCTGCGCCTCGTCGACGACGACGATTTGGCGGTGCAGGCTGCGTCCGCGCAGGAACGTCACCGACTCCAGCGACAGCTGGTTGCGGCCGACGAGTTCGTCGACCATCCGGTGTGCGTCGCTGGCACTGCGCCGATCGGTGAGCGCCACGATCGCATCGTGGATGGCAGACATCCAGGGGTCGAGCTTCTCGTCGAGCCCACCCGGCAGGAAGCCGACATCCGCGCGTCCGACCGGTACCAGTGGGCGGTACACCGCCAGCTTCTCGTACGCCTTCTGCTCCACGACCTGCTCGAGGCCGGCGGCAATCGCGAGCAAGGTCTTGCCGGTGCCGGCGCGACCGTCCAATGCCACCACACTGACTTCGGGGTCGAGCAGCAACTCGAGCGCGAACCGTTGTTCCTTGGAACGCGGGCGCAGGCCCCACGCTTCTGGAGTGTTGTGTGGCAGCAGCGTCAGCTCGCCGTCGACGCAGCGCACCAATGCCGACGACGACCCGCAGCGCAGGACGGCGAAGCCGTTCTCGTGCAGGTGCACGGCCTCGGGCAACTCGGACAAGGGCAGGCGCTCGTGGTGGTAGAGGCGATCGATCTGCGTGTAGTCGACCTCGACCGTGATCCAGCCCGCAGGGCGTGTGGTGGACGAGCGGCCGATCGGGTGGTGCTCCACAGCCTCCAACCCGAGATGTGCGGCTTTGATCCGGAGCGCAGCATCGTTCGACACCATTGTCGTGGGAGCGTGCATCGCTTGCCCGAGCGCCGCGCCGATGATCCGGTTGTCGGGCACGTGAGGGTCCAGGCCGTGCTCGATCAGCAAGTGCTTCTGCACGCCGTTGATCTCCACCTGGAGTGTTCCGGAAGTGCTGGGGTCGCCGAGCGCATATGGCTGAGCCAGCGACCCACCTGCGCGCACCCGGTGTTCCTCGATGGTGCGCAGTGCGGTTCGCGCCGCACGGCCGACGTCGTCGGCGCGCGTCTTCAGGCTGTCGAGTTCCTCGATGACGGTGAAGGGAATCACGATGTCGGTGCCGGCGAACCCGTGCAGACATCCGGGGTCGCCGATGAGCACGGACGTGTCGAGCACGACCCGTGTGCGTACACCTCCCCCTGCAACGTCGCTGTCCGGTCGGCCGTTCAGGAGGTCGGTCAACACCACTCCAGTTCCGTCAGACCCCGAAGGGCGGAATGCGGTTCGACACGGCCACACGGTGCACCGTGTCGTTCGTCTTTGTAGCGCACGCGGTCGCAGAGGTGGTGGATACATGCGGTTGCGACTCGTCGAAGGTGTGTAGGCGAGCCGCTATCGGGAACCTGTTCGGAGTGGCGTGCGCCACTTGATGCAAATGCAACAAAAGAGATGCTTGTAATCCGCGCCCGAAACCTGTTCGATACGCGTACGTAACACCGAGTTACTCAGACGAGCAACCCCCGATACCCGGAGGTATCAAGCACATGACCAAAGCAGAGCTGATCGACGCCATCGCCAACGAGGCTGGCGTGACCAAGGCCGACGCCGAGAAGACGGTCGGCGCGTTCTTCGACATCGTCGTGAAGAACACCAAGTCCGGTGACAAGGTCGCGTGGCCCGGATTCGGTTCCTTCAGCACCTCCAAGTCGGCGGCCCGCGAGGGTCGTAACCCGGCAACCGGTGGCACCGTGAAGATCCCCGCCACCACCCGCATGAAGTTCACCGCCAGCAGCACGCTCAAGGCCGCGCTGAACGGTAAGTGACAGATCCAACCCAATAAGCACCAGCAACACGGAAGGAAACACCAAAGTGGCAGCAACCAAGAAGGCTCCGGCCAAGAAGGCAGCCCCCGCCAAGAAGGCTCCGGCCAAGAAGGCCGCCGCCAAGAAGGCTCCGGCGAAGAAGGCCGCCGCCAAGAAGGCTC
>CAZREK010000334.1:0-3027 GCA_964598965.1 uncultured Bifidobacterium sp.
CCGGGTGGGCTGCTCGTTCACAAGGCTGACCGCGTTCGCACAATCCGAGCGGTGCACCGACACACCTCGACCGCGGGTGACGAAGCCCACGATCTCGTCGCCAGGCACCGGTGTGCAGCAGCGCGACAGCCGCACCAGCACGTCGTCCAGGCCCTCCACATGGACTGCGACCTCGTTGCGCTGCCGACGGTGCCCGCCACGATGTGGCAGGACGGTTGCCGGCCGCTCTTCCTCGACGTCGCCTTCGTCGGCATGGAAGTTGCGCGCGATCTTGGCGGCAAGGCCCCTGGCCGACACGTGGTTCTCGCCGATCGCGGCGAGCAACGATTCGAGGTCGTTGTAGGACGCGGCCTCGATCTCCTTCTGCAGCGCGCTGTGCCCCCAGATGCGCTGCACCGGCAGACCCTCGCGGCGCATCTCCTTGGTCAGCTCGTCACGGCCAGACTCCACCGCATCTTCGCGACGAGACCGGGAGAACCACTGCTTGATCTTGTTGCGCGCACGCGGCGACTCGACGAACTTCAGCCAGTCCTGGGACGGGCCCGCCGTCTCCACCTTGGAGGTGAAGATCTCGCAGGTGTCGCCGCTGGACAGCACGTGGTGCAACGGCACCAGCCGCCCGTTGACCTTGGCGCCGATGCACTTGTGACCGACCTCCGTGTGCACCGCGTACGCGAAGTCGACCGTCGTCGAACCCACCGGCAGGGTGACGACCTTGCCTTTGGGGGTGAACACGAACACCTCGTCCTGCTCGAGGTCGGTCTTCAGGTTCTCCATGAAGGCGGCGGGATCGCTGATCTCCGCCTGCCAGTCGATGATGCGGTTGATCCAGTCGATCTCGGAAGTGCCCGCGTCGTCCTTGTACGCCCAGTGGGCGGCCACACCCCACTCCGCGCGCTGGTGCATTTCGCGAGTGCGGATCTGCACCTCCACCACCTTGCCTGTCGGCCCGATGACTGTCGTGTGCAAGCTCTGGTAGAGGTTGAACTTGGGCATTGCGATGTAGTCCTTGAACCGCCCCACCACCGGCTTGTAACGGCCGTGGATGCAGCCCAGGGCCGCGTAGCAGTCCTTGATCGAGTCGACGATCACGCGGATGGCGACCAGGTCGAAGATCTCGTCGAACTCGCGACCCTTCTGCACCATCTTCTCGTAGATGCTCCAGAGGTGCTTGGGGCGGCCCGTGACCTCGGCGGTGATGTTCAGCTCGCCGAGGCGACCCTTGACCTCGGCGATCGCCTTCGCCAGGTACACCTCTCGCTCGGGCGAGCGGGTGGAGACGAGATGGTCCAGTTCGGCGTAGCGCTTCGGGTACAGCGCAGCGAACGCAAGATCCTCCAACTGTTGCTTGAGCTCTTGCATGCCCAAGCGATGTGCCAGCGGCGCGTAGATCTCGAGTGTCTCGTGGGCAATGCGCTGCTGCTTCTCGCTGGGCATCGCGGCGATCGTGCGCATGTTGTGCAGGCGGTCGGCCAGCTTGATGATCAGCACGCGCAGGTCACGCGCCATCGCCACCAGCATCTTGCGCATCGTGGCGGCCTGCTGGGCCTCCTTCGAGTCGAACTGGATGCGCTCCAGCTTGGTGACACCGTCCACGATCTGAGCGACTTGGTCACCGAAGTTGACCTCGACGTCGGTGAGCGTGATCTCGGTGTCCTCCACCGCGTCGTGCAGCAACGCGGCAGCGAGGCTGACCTCGTCGAGCCCGAGGTCGGCGACGATGCGGGCGACGGCCAACGGATGGTTGATGTAGCTCTCGCCGCTGCTGCGCAGCTGGTGGCGGTGGGCTTCCTTCGCCGTCTCGTAGGCGCGGTTGATCAGCGCGACGGATGCCTTGGGGTGCCGCCGCTTGTACGCGTGCAGCAACGGCGACAGCTCCTCGGCCGTCGCGTTCTGGTGGCGACGCCACGGCAGAACACGATCGACCGCTGCCATCAGTAGTGCACCAAGCTCTCGACCATCCGGCCGTTCAGACGCTGGCGGCCACCGAGGCCGTCGAGCTCCAGCAAGAAGCCCAGCCCGGCGACTTCGCCGCCGAGCGCCTCCACCAATCGGCACGTGGCATCGGCCGTGCCGCCGGTGGCCAGCACGTCGTCGATGACCAGGATCCGCTCGCCGGGGTGGATGGCGTCGCGGTGGATCTCCAGCTTGTCCTTGCCGTACTCCAGGCTGTATTCCTCCCGCACCACCGCCCACGGCAGCTTGCCCGCCTTGCGCACGGGGATGAACCCGGCGTGCAAGCGGTACGCCACAGGGGCAGCGAGGATGAAACCTCGCGCTTCCATGCCCAGCACACGGTCGATCTTCATGCCCAGGAAGCGGTGCACCAGCTCGTCGACCGCCCGGCTGAAGCCGCCGGCGTTGCCGAGCAAGGGAGTGATGTCGCGGAACGTCACCCCCGGCTTGGGATAGTCGGGAATCTCACGAACCAGCTTGGTGAGCCACTGCCCGTCGTTGGTCATGCGTGAAGGGTACCGCGGTACCCCTCGGTCAGCGCCGCTTCTTCTTGCGTGGGCGCGGGGTATGCGTGAGCACGGCCTCCGGGCTGAGCGCCGAGGCGACGGTGATCGTGTCCGAGCCCTCGCCACCCTGCTTCTGCCGTGCCTCGCGACGGCCCGAGGGCAGCGCCCCGTGCACCAGGCGCTCGAGTTCGATGCCCGTCGCGTGACGGTCGCGCATGGAACGGAACTTCGGCTCGCGCTCCTTGGCGATCGCCACCAGCGGCGAGGCCACGAAGATCGACGAGTACGACCCGGTGATCAGACCGACCAGCAGCGCGAGAGCGAACTCGGCCAAGGTGACCGCGCCCATGACGCCAGCACCGATGACCAGCAGTGCCAGCACCGGCAGGACTGCCGCGAGGCTGGTGTTCAGCGAGCGCATCAGCACCTGGTTCATCGACACGTTCATGACGTCGGCGTACGGCAGACGCGCACCGCTGTAGCGGCGCTGGTTCTCCTGCAGCTTGTCGAACACGACGATGGTGTCGTAGAGCGAGAAGCCGAGGATGGTGAGGAACGCGACGAC